>DATEGL010000163.1:0-19474 GCA_035280145.1 Candidatus Dormiibacterota bacterium
TTTGTTCGTGCCGATCATGACGGTCGGGCTGCGCCTGTCCCAGGCGGTCGCCCAGGGCACATCACTTCTGGCCATCGTGCCCACCGCGCTCGTCGGCGGTTTTACCCACGTCCAGCAAGGCAACGTCCTCCGCGAGCCGGCTCTAGCGATGGGTGGTGGGGGAGTTGTGGGGGCGGTGACCGGCGCCCTCGTCGCCGTAGAGGTGCCCGGGCCGCTGCTGGCCCGGGTCTGGGGCGCGTTCCTGGTCTTCAGCGCGATTCGGCTGGGCATGCAGGCGATCCAGGCCCGCAGAAAAAGCGCCTAATCCGATTGACACGTTGACGCAGCGCGGCGTAGCGTCTGGTCCGCCAAACAGTACGTTCGAGTACTGAAGCGTTTTGAAGCCAGGAGAGCAGGCACAGAGCATGGTTTCGTTCGAGCTGAGCGACGAGCAGAAAGAGATCCGGGACTGGGTCCACAGCTTCGCCGAGAAAGAGATCCGCCCGGTGGCCCACCAGTACGACGAGTCGGAAGAGTTCCCCTGGCCGGTGGTCAAGAAGGCGGCGGAGGTCGGGCTGTACGGCACCGAGTTCCTCCAGCAGACCTTTGGCGACGGGACGGGAATCATGCCCGCCCTGGTGGCCGAGGAGCTGACCTGGGGCTGCGCCGGCATCGCCCTGGCCATCCAGGGCACCGGACTGCCCGTCGCGGCGATCTTCTCCCAAGGCACGCCCGATCAGATCTCGACCTGGATCCCGGCCTGCTACGGCACCGCTGAGAAGCCGGCGCTCGGCGCGTTCTGCGTCACGGAGCCCGACGCGGGATCGGACGTGTCGTCGATGAAGACGCGCGCCGTGCGCAGCAATGGCAGCTGGGTGATCAACGGCCAGAAGGTTTTCATCACCAACGGCGGGATCGCCGACGTGCACGTCGTGGTTGCGGCGGTCGAGCCCGACCTGGGGACCCGCGGTCAGGCCTCGTTCGTCGTCCCGCCAGGCACCAAGGGCCTGCGCATGGGCAAGAAGGAAAAGAAGATGGGGATCCGCGCCTCGCACACCGCCGAGGTGCTGCTCGAGGACTGCACCATCCCGCTCGAGAACGTGCTCGGCGGCGTCGAGAAGCTCGAAGCCAAAATCGCCCGCGCACGCGAGGGAAAGCATCAACGGTCTTCGGTCGCCCTCCGCACGTTCGAGCTCTCGCGGCCAATCGTGGGCGCCCAGGCGCTGGGCATTGCCCGCGCCGCGTTCGAGTTCGCGCTGGACTACGCCAAGGAGCGCAAGCAGTTCGGACGCGCCCTGATCGAGAACGAGGCCATCGCATTCATGCTCGCCGACATGGCGACCGAGATCGAAGCGACGCGAGCTTTGATCTGGCGGGCCTTGTGGGAGGGTCGCAACGGCGGCGAGTTCACCAGAGCGGAGGGCTCGATGGCCAAGCTCAAGGCCGGTGAGGTCGCGGTCAAGGTGACCGAGCAGGCCATCCAGATCTGCGGCGGATACGGCTACATCCGCGACTTCCCGGTCGAGAAGTGGCATCGCGACGCCAAGATCTACACCCTTTTCGAAGGCACGAGCGAGATCCAGCGCCTGGTCATCTCGCGCGCCCTGGCGGCAAACTAGGCGCGGTGGCGCTCCCCTCAGCCCAGCCGGTGCTGAACGCGAGGGTCGAGCGGCGGCGAAAGCGAATCTCTGACTCCGCCCTGATCCTGTTCGCCGATCGCGGCTACACGGTGACATCGGTCGACGACGTCGTTACCCGGGCGCGCGTTTCGAAGTCTGCCTTTTACGAGTTCTTCGAGTCCAAGGAGCACTGCTTCCGCGAGCTGCTGGCCCACGAAGGTGGAGCGTTGATCCAGGACGTGCTCGCCGAGGCGGCGACCGGTCACCACCATCACGAGCGCTTGCGCCTCGGCATCACCTGGTTCGTCCGGTCGTGCTTCGAGCGGCCGGCCGTGGCGCGTCTGCTGATCGTCGAGTCCGTCGGGTTGAGCCCTGGCGTGGAAGCCGTGCGGCGCGACCTTCAGGCGAAGTTTGCCGACGCGGTGGCCGAGGAGGTCCGCCACGCGATGACGCATGACGCCTTCTACGCGGACAAAGACCCGGTCGTCTTCGGCCGGGCCGTCGTGGGCGCGGTGAGCGACGCGGTGGGCTACTTCCTGACCCATCCAGGGGTAGACGCGGACTCGCTCGCCGCCAGTCTCTGCAGAATATTTGCTCCTTAGGCACCCTGCGCGCGCCCGGCGGCGCCTTAGAGCTTCAGCAGCTTCAGGACCAGCAGAACCAGCGCAACCAGGATCAGGGCGACGCCAGCCGCTTGCTCGGAACGCTCACGGATTTCCTCACCGATCCTGCGCCCGATGCGCAGCCCAACCTGCGTCGCGGCGAAGGCCTGGATGGCGATCCAGATGATCGCCAGGGCGATCGGGAGGCCGAGCAAGCCCGCGCTGAGTCCGACCGTCAGCTCGTCGACGCTGATGCCGAGGCCGAGGTCCACGATGGCCAGACCGCGGGCGTGGGCGAGCAGGCGAAGCCGGCGCTCCTCGCCTGCGTCGTCCTTCTCTGGCCTGAGCAGCAGAAGCGCGGCGATGATCAGGAAGACGATTCCGCCATACCCGGCCCATTCGCCGATCAGGCTGCCGACCACCCGCCCGACCAGGATCCCCGCGGTCGGCATCCCGGCTTCGAAGATGGTGAAGACGAGGCTGACTCGAAGCCGATCCTTCGGCTCCAGGCCGGCCACCCCGAGGGCGGCCGCCAGGGCGAAGGTATCGAACGCGAGGGGGAGGAGGAGTCCGGCTGTGAGCAGGACCTGGCGCACCGCCCCCGCAGCTTAGCAGGCCCCGGTTGCAGAGCGAACGGGCGTTCGGGTATCATTGCCCATGAACATGCGTACGCTGGCGACCCAGGTCAAGCTGCGGCGGCTGATTCGCGCCTTTGCCGAAACGCGCTCACGGCTCGCGGCCGAGCCGCGCGACCGACGCGTGGTCGGTGCGCTCGTGGACCGGCTCCAGGAGCTGTCTGGCGAGGTCCGTGACACCTGGCGCCGGGAAAGCGTCGCCAGGCCGCTGGAGGCGCCTCTGGGGCGCTACGTCAGGGATGCGCTGCGGACGGCCGAGCTGGCGATCGCCGGCCTACGCCAGGCGGGCGCCGACCTCGAGCTGCTGCGGAGCGACTTCGAATCGGCGGCGCTGCCGCTGGAGGTGTTTCTGCGCGGCCTGGACACCGAGCCGGCGCTGCAGCGCTCCGCCTAGGGCGCTGCTGTCCGGCGCTCACCACGAGGGGCCGGCCCTGCCGGCTCCCGAGATGTTGCGCTCTTTAACGGTGATTATCGTGAGCATTATCTGAAGTGAGGAGCCTCGAGCTCAGGACCTCTTGCCCACCGCTTTTTCCAGCTGCTCGCGCGAGATCTTGCCTTCGACGACGACGCGGTCGTCGAGGAGTAACACGGGGACGCGCCAGTCGTACAGGTCGTGTAGACGGTCGTCGGAGTCGACGTCGGCCAGCTCGGGCTCGTGGCCGAGAGAGCGGAGATGGGCGAGGGCTTCGTCGCAGAGCTGGCAGCCCTCGCGGGTCACCAGGACCAGCGTCATGTTCACGGCGCCCAAGCGGCGCGCGACCGCTTAACCCGGCAGTCGCAGGGTCTGCCCCACCTCGATCGCCGGTCCGCGCAGCCCATTGGCCTGCTCGATATCGTCGACAC
The DNA here is from genome assembly GCA_035280145.1 of Candidatus Dormiibacterota bacterium. Lineage (GTDB taxonomy): Bacteria > Chloroflexota > Dormibacteria > Dormibacterales > Dormibacteraceae > 40CM-4-65-16. Next base: position 3,679 of record DATEGL010000163.1, read on the forward strand.
GGACCCGGACATCATCCCCCGGATAGTGCTCCGTGGCGATCGACCAGAGCGTGTCGTCTGGCTGCACCACCACGGTCGTGTAAGCCGACCGCCCCTCGCCCCTGGCTCCCAGGGCGAACCCGATGCCGATCAGGAAAACGGCGGCGACTGCCGCCAACAGTCGCCGCACACCACGATTGGCGCCGCCGGTACGGGTTGCCCGCCAAGGATTGACTCCGACACCGGTGGCGTACATACGTTTGGCAGAATAACGAACGTGCGTTTGCCTGTCAACTGATCGAACAAAGGTTTGCGCCAGGAGACCCGAAGTGCTAGCATGGCTTCAGCGTCCCCCACCACGATCCTGGAGAAGAACAAGAAATTGACCGATCAACTCACGGACCGGCAGAACAAGATCCTCGACTACATCCGTTATGTGACCAAGGTCCGCAACTACCCGCCGAGTGTCCGCGAGATCGGCGAGGCGGTTGGATTGAGCTCAAGCTCGACCGTTCACAACCACCTCAACCAGCTCGAGCGGCGTGGCCTGATCAAGCGCGATCCCAGCAAGTCCCGCACCGTCCAGCTGGTGGCCGACGCTGAGATCGACCAGCAGCGCCGCAACGCCGTGTCGGTGCCCATCGTGGGCAACGTCGCCGCGGGCAGCCCGATCCTGGCCGAGCAGAACATCGAAGACCATGTCCTGCTCTCCTCTGAGCTGGCCAAGGACGGTTTCTTCCTGCTCCGCGTCCGCGGGGATAGCATGGTCAACGCCGGCATCCTGGACGGCGACCTGGTCCTGGTCCGGCCTCAGCACGAAGCGAGCAACGGGACGATCGTGGTTGCCCTCGTCGACGGCGACGCCACGGTCAAGCGCTTCGAGCGGAGCGATGGCCACGTGAAGCTGATTGCGGAGAACCCCGCCTACGAGCCGATCGTGACCACCAACGTCAGCCTGGTCGGCGTCGTCCGAGGCGTGATTCGGCTGTTCCGCTAGAGACGTAAGTCTCGAAGTGGCGGGCGGCGTGGCGCGGCGCCCAGCCCCAGGCTTTGGTGCCGCCCTCGATGTACTCGGTGCGTTCGACACCACCGATGCGCCGCAGCTCGGCCAGCACACCCTCGCGACCGTACGGGACGAGAAGCTCGAGTGGAACCGAGTCGCCTCGGCTTGCCTGGTCGATGGCGTCCAGCAGCTCTCCCAGGCCCGTTCGTTTGGTGGCTGAGATTGCGACTGCGCCCGTGTAGCGGCCCGTAAGGGCGCTGATGGCGCGTCTCCGTGAAGCCGGGCCCAGCAGGTCGACCTTGTTCAATGCGACCACACGCGGCTTGTCGGCCGCGCCAAGCTGCTGCAGCACCTCCTCGACCGTCTCCGCTTGTTCGAGCACGGCGGGCGAGCTGACATCGAGCACCTGGACCACGAGGTCGGCCTCTGTCACCTCTTCGAGGGTGGCGCGAAACGCGGCCACAAGGTCGGTCGGCAGCTTCTGGATGAAACCGACGGTGTCTGTGAGCAGCAGCTCGCGTCCGGCCGGCAGCTCGAGCTTGCGTGTCGTGGGATCGAGCGTCGCGAACAGCCGCTGCTCCGCGCGCACGCCGGCGCCGGTGAGCACGTTGAGCAACGTCGACTTGCCGGCGTTCGTGTAACCGACGATCGCGGCCGTCTCGAGCTCTGCGCGCCGGCGGCCAGTCCGCTGCTGGTGCCGCTGCGTGCGAACCTGCTCGATCTCGCGGTCGAGGTCACGCATCCGCTTGCGGATACGCCGCCGCTCGACCTCGATCTGCTGCTCACCAAAACCACCGCGCGCCCCCACACCCCCGCGCCTACCTCCAACCTGGCGGTCGTATGCGTAGGCGCCGATCAGACGCGGGAGCAGGTGGTGCAGCCTCGCTGCCTCGACCTGGAGGCGACCTTCATGGGTGCGAGCGTGCTGCGCAAATATCTCGAGGATGATCTCGGTGCGATCGAGCACGCGAGCCTTCAGCGCGAGCTCGAGGTTTCGCTGCTGACGGGGGCTCAGGTCTTCGTTGCACACGACGAAGTCGTATTCGCCCTCCAGCTTCATGTCTCGCAGCGACTCGACCTTGCCCATTCCGATCAGGTGCGCCGGCTCGACCTCGGAACGTCGCTGCACGTCCGAGCCGACGACTTCCGCCCCCGCGGTGCGAGTCAGATCGGCGAGCTCTGTCATCTGATCGCGAACGGTCTCGGGTTCGGTGCTAGGCAGCAGAATCCCGATGAGGTACGCGCGCTCGCGTGGAGCCCTCGTCGTGATCATTTAACAGGGGATTTCAGAGCGCGAGCTTCTCCATGCGCGACATGGCTTCCTCCAGGCGTGCGTCGGGTGCGGTCACCGACAGCCTGAAGTAGCCCTCCCCATGCGGACCGAAACCGACTCCAGGCGTGATGTTCACACCGACAGCATCCAGCACGTGGCTCGCGAAACCAATCGAGTCATACCCCCGCGGCACCGGCGCCCACACATAGAAGGTCGCGCGCGGAGGCTTGATATGCCAGCCCAACTTGTTGAGGGTGTCGGCCACCAGGCGATGCCGGCGGGCGTAGACGGTGTTGGCGGCCTTCGTCTCTTCCTCTCCCCCATTCATCGCTTCGACTGCAGCCCACTGCACGGCCTGGAATATGCCGGAGTCGATGTTGGTCTTCAGCTGGCCGATGAGGTCTATCAGATCCGCGCGCCCACAAACCCAACCGATACGCCAGCCGGTCATGTTGTACGTCTTTGAAAGCGAGTGGAACTCCAGCCCGACCTCTTTGGCGCCAGGAATTTCGAAGAGCGTCGGTGGGCGGTAACCGTCGAACGCGATCTCGGAATAGGGCGCGTCGTGGCAGAGGACGATGTCGTGGCGCCGGCAGAACTCCACTGCCCGCTCGAGAAACGCGCGGTCGGCGGTCGCCGCCGTGGGGTTGTTCGGATAGTTGAGCCACATCAGCCGCGCCCGGCGGGCGACGTCCCCTCGTATGGCGTCGATGTCCGGGAGCCAGTGATTGCCTTCTGTGAGGGGCATCGTGTACGGGTCCGCCCCGGCCATGATCGAGCCGGTCACGTAGACCGTGTAGCCGGGGTCTGGCGCCAGCACCACGTCGCCAGGATCGACCAGGGCAAGCGGTACGTGGCTGATCCCGTCTTTGGAGCCCAACGTGGGAAGGATCTCGGTGGCAGGGTCCAGATCCACGCCGGATCGGTCCTTGTACCAGCCCGCTATCGACTCACGAAGCTCACTCAGGCCGAAGTAGGACGGATAACGATGATTGGACGGATCGGCGGCGGTTTCCTGGAGCACGCTGACGATCCGACCAGGGGTGGGCAGATCAGGATCACCGATGCCGAGGGAGATGACGTCGATCCCGGCTCGTTTCTTCGCCTGGACCTTGCGATCAATCTCCGCGAACAGGTAAGGCGGAATCCGGCTCAATCGCTGGGCGCCGGCCTGGGTCTTACTCAAGGTAGTTGAGGATACCGGGCAGTGGATCAGGCTCGATGTCGAACCACCTGACGCGCTCATCGCGTCGCCACCACCGCAGCTGCCTGCGTGCGTAACGCTGGTTCGAGCGCGCCATGACTCTGGGCAGGTCTTCGATCGTGATCTCGCCCCGAATGTGGGCCAACGCCTCCGCGTAACCGATCCCGGTCAGCACCGATGCCGTTGCCGGAACGCCCGCGTCAAGGGCGGCCTGCGTTTCCGCGATGAGGCCTCTCGCCACCTGTTGCCGGCTGCGCTCCTCGAGCCGGCGGTCGATCACCGTCAATTCGGCCGTCAGGCCGATGCGCTGAGCTTGCCAGGGCGGCGCCGCTCGCGTGCGCAGAGCGCGCAAGGGCGGCCCGGCAGTCTTGAGGATCTCGATCGCCCGGATCAACCGCACCGGGTTCTGGAGATCGACGCCAGGGTCAGGGTCCATCCGCAACAAGTGCTCGCGGAGCGAAGCGATGTCGAGGCGCGCGAGCTCGGCGCGAAGCTCGGGACTCGGTGGGATTCCGGTGAGGCTGAAGCCGTCGCAAAGCGCGTCGACGTAGAGCATTGTGCCGCCTTCGACGATCGCCACCTTGCCTCGCCGGCGAATAGCATCGATCGCCTCGCGAGCGCCCTGGACGTACTCCGCTGCGTTGAAGCTGCGCGCCGGGTCGACGAAGTCGATCATGTGATAGCGAACCTCGCGCCGGTATTCGTCGCTTGGCTTGTTCGTGGCGATGTCGAGCCGCTCGTAGACCTGACGGGAGTCGGCCACCACGATCTCGCCGTCTAGTCGCCGCGCGAGCTCGAAGGCGAGCTGCGACTTGCCGATCCCGGTCGGTCCGACGATGACCGGAACGCTGGTCGTCAGTAGTTGCGGCGAAAGTGGCGAGTCAGTTCCTGCCACTCGACCAGCAGCCGTGTGGGGCGGCCATGTGGGCACGTGATCGACTCCTCGGCATTCTCGAGGTCGGCGAGCAGGCGGCGCTGTTCCGCGATGTCGAGGACGTCGCCGAACCTGACGGCCGAATGACAGGCGAGCGCTGCCGCCGCCTTCTGGATCGCGCCGTCGCCGCGATTCTCGGCCAGCGCGGTCAGCGTCTCGTGGATCGCCGCCGTGGCTCGACTGGAAGGGAGCTCCGCGGGCACTGCCGTGATGCGGAGGCTTCTGGGCCCGAACTCTTCGTACTCGAGCCCGAGTTCGGCCAGCTCGACGCGATGAACCGACGCGGCTGCGATCACGGCCGGCTCGACATCGATGGCCTGCGGAATCAGAAGCGGCTGGCTGGCTTCACGTCCGGTGCGCAGGCGTTCCAGCAGCCGGTTGTAAAGGACGCGCTCGTGGGCCGCATGCTGATCGACGAGCACCAGACCGTGCGGCCCTTCGGCGACGAGATACCCTGGGCCGGCCTGGCCGATTGGGCGGAGAACGGCGCCGTTTGTGGCGTGGCCGTTGGTCTCGGCCGGGGCGATCGTCGTCGGCGCGTCGTGGATGACGAGCTGTGGAGCGGGCACCGACGCGCTGGTGTCGCCAGGGCGATACCGGTACGGGTCACTGCCGTCAAGGGCCGAGCGGACTGCGCGCTGGAGGGCCGCAAACACCGCTCCTTCGTCGCGGAATCGCACCTCCTTCTTCGCCGGGTGGACGTTGACGTCGACGAGCTCGGGGTCGAGGCCGATGTCGATCACCGCGAGTGGATGCCGGCCGCGCTCGAGCCTGCCCTGGTAGCACTCCTCCAGCGCGTACACGAGCGACCGGGCGCTCACCGGACGCCCATTGACCGCAAGCACCATGCCATCGCGGCTGCCACGACTGATCCGTGGCTGGCTGACCAGGCCTGTCACCAAAGGCGTACCGAGGATTTCGAGCATCTCCGCGGCGACCGGTGGCCCGTAGACTGCCGCGATCGCGCGCCTGCGGTCTCCGTCGCCCGCTGTGCTGACCGCGGCCCGGCTGTCGATCGTCAGATGAAATCGGACGCGGGGATGCAGCAGCGCGAATGCGCTGACGACCTCCTTGACCGCCGCAACTTCGGTGGCGTCGCTTTTCAGGAACTTCAATCTCGCGGGCACGTTGGCGAACAGGTCGCGTACCTCGATCGCCACGCCTGGCAGGATCGCGGCGGCGCCCTGCTCGACGATCTCGCCCGCGCGGATGCGCAGCCTCGCTCCTCCTGACGCGGTCTCGACGTCGGCAACCGCCGCGATGCTGGCAAGCGCCTCACCGCGAAAGCCAAGGGACTGAATGGCGATTAGGTCCGAGATCTTCGAGAGCTTGCTCGTCGTGTGGCGGACGAAGGCGATCGCCAGCTCTTCTGGCGGAATGCCGGCGCCGTCGTCACTAACGCGAATCGAGGTCTTTCCCGCTCCCCGCACGTCGATCGTGATGCGCAGCGCACCGGCGTCGAGCGCGTTCTCAACGAGCTCTTTGACGACCGACGCGGGTCTCTCGATCACCTCGCCCGCGGCGATAGCGTCGGCGACCTCGGATGGCAGCATCTGGATCACGACTGGAGCTTCTCCCGCAGCTGGTAGAGCTTTTGCAGGGCTTCCAGCGGACTGAGCGTCGCAGGGTCGATCTCCTCCAGCTCCTTGCGCAGCGGATCGGGAGCCATCTCAATGGGCAGTCCGAGCTGCACCTCTGGCGGCTCGAGGGGTCGCTGCCGTTCCAGGTCGCCGAGCGCCTCGCGTGCCCGGGCGATGACACCCGACGGCAGCCCTGCCACGGCCGCGACGTGAATTCCATACGAGCGGTCCGCCCCACCCGGCACTACGCGATGCAGGAAACGTACGGTGTCGCCTTCCTCGAGGACCTCGACGCGCTGGTTGCGAACGCGCGGCAGCCGCTCGGCCAGCGCGGTCAGCTCGTGGTAGTGCGTCGCGAAAAGCGTCCGGCATCCGAGCCGCGGCGCGTCGTGCAGGTGCTCCACTACGGCCTGTGCGATGGAGACTCCGTCGTACGTCGACGTTCCCCTCCCCACCTCATCGAAGATCACGAGTGACGATCGCGTGGCGTGGTTGAGGATGTAAGCGGTCTCCGTCATCTCGACCATGAACGTCGACATGCCGGCGCTGATGTCGTCATGCGCGCCCACTCGTGTGAACACGCGATCGGCGAGACCGATCACCGCGCGTTCCGCCGGCACGAAGCTGCCGCACTGGGCGAGCAGGACGATGATCGCCGCCTGGCGAAGGTAGGTCGACTTCCCGGCCATGTTCGGACCGGTGAGGATCACGATCTGCGCGGTCTCCGTATCCAACTCGAGGTCGTTGGCCACGAAGAGGCCGGCCGGCAAGCCTCGCTCGACGAGCGGATGCCTGCCGCCTCTGATGCTGAGCCGCAGCCCGGCGTTGACCTCCGGACGCCGCCAGGCGTGCTCAGCAGCAGCTGCGGCAAGGCTCAGAAGGGCGTCGACCAGGCCGATCGCCTGCGCGGTGGAGCGCAGGCCAGGCGATGCCTCGGCGACCTGCCCACCAAGCTCCTGCAGGATTTCCAGCTCGCGTGACGCGATTCTCTCCTGTGCGGAAAGCACGATCGCTTCCTTTTCCTTGAGCTCGGGCGTGATGTAGCGTTCGCCGCCCGTCAGCGTCTGCTTGCGCACATAGTCATCAGGCAGCTTCGAGGTGTTGGCGTGGCTGACCTCGATGTAGTAACCGAAAACCTTGTTGAAGCCGACCTTCAGCGACTTGATCCCGCTTCGCTTTCTCTCGACTGCCTCGAGCTTCGCGATCCAATCGCGCGCTCCTTTTGACCCGTCCCGGATCTCGTCGAGCTGGGGGTCAAATCCATGCCGGATCACCCCGTCTCGCGGTTCTTCGACGAGAGCTCGTGAAAGAGCGTCCACGAGGGCCGGCGCAGGATTGACATCACCGGCCAGCTGGCGGGTGAGCAGCGCTTCACACGCCCCAAGTGCGTCCTGAATGGCAGGGATGCCTTCGAGCGAGCGCCGTAGGGCGACAAGCTCTCGGGCGGTGGCGTAGCCCTGGGCAGCGCGAGCGACAAGGCGCTCGAGGTCGCCGATGGGTTTGAGCGCCGGCTGCAGCCGATCACGCAGCGCCGGCGTCGAGACGAGCTCGTCCACCGCCGCGAGGCGCAGCTCGATCGATTCGGCGTCCCGGAGCGGGGCGCCCATCCACGCCCGCAGCTGCCGGGCTCCGATCGGCGTGCACGTCCGGTCGACCAGCTCGGTCAGCGCGGGCAGCTCCAGATTCCGCACCGTCGCGGCGTCGAGCGGCATCGTTGCCTCCGGCGAGTACGTCCGGACGCTGAGAGAGCCGGGCACGACTCGGTTCTGGTTCCACCTCAGGTAATCGAGGACGACCCCTGCGGCGCCGACCGCCAGCGGCGCGTCCGCGGCACCCACTGAGGCCGGATACGCGATGCCCAGCACATCGCGCAGGCGCTGCTGGCCGCGCACAGGGTCGAACTGATATTCCTCCACATCCGGAGGTGTCAGCAGCTCCGCGGGCGCGAGCCTCTGGAGCTCCGACTGAAGGCGGTCTTTCGGCAGCTGGCACAGCAGCAGCTCGCCCGTCGAAACATCACACGCGGCGATGCCCGCTTCCAGTCCGCGGATCCACGCCGCGACCAGGTAGCTGGGACGGGACGGCTCGAGGTATGCGTCTTCGACCACCGTGCCGGGCGTCAGCACGCGCGTGACGTCGCGTTTGACGATTCGATTCTTGACGGCCGACTCCACCTGGTCGCAGATCACGACCTTGTGACCTGCACGCAGCAGCTTGCCGACATACGACTGCCACGCATGGTGGGGAACGCCGCACATCGGCGCGCGACCAGCCTTGCCGAGCGGTCGCGAGGTCAGCTGCACGCCCATGATCGGAGCGGCCAGCTTCGCGTCGTCGAAGAAGATCTCGTAGAAGTCACCGAGCCTGAACAGGAGGATTCCGTCCGGGTACTTCTCTTTCGCCTCCCGGTACTGCTTCATCACCGGGGTAATTTTTGGGAGTGCGCCCTGCGCGCGCCCGGCGGGATTCACGCCGCTGGCAATCCGAGGAGCTGGCCTGCCGTGGCCTGAAGGACGCGAACGTTGACGACATCACCTGCCCCGATGTCGCGGCCGCGCAGGACGATCGTTCGCTTCCCTTGCCGGATCCGGCCGTAAGGCCGATTCAGCTCGTCGCGCCCTTCGATCAGGACCTCGGCGTCGCGACCGATCCAGCGCGCGGTCTTGCGACCGGCGATCTGGCGCTGCAAGGCGAGGAGATCGTTCAGCCGGCGCAGCTTCTCGTCTTGCGGAACGTCATCCGCCATCCGCGTCGCCGCGAACGTGCCAGGACGAGGTGAGTACATCGCGATGTGGACGACGTCGAATTCCATCTGTTCGACCAGGGCGCGCGTGTTCAGGTACGCCGATTCTGACTCGCCCGGAAATCCGACGATGACGTCGGTGGCGAGGCCGATGTCAGGCATCAAGCGCCGGGCCTTCTCGACAATCGCGCGATAGTGCCGCGTCTGATAGCCGCGGGCCATCCTCTTCAGGACCACGTCGTCGCCTGACTGCACGGGAAGCTGGAGCTCGCGGCACACTACGTCGCTGCCAGCCATCACCTCGAGCAGCTGGTCTTCGAGGTCCTGAGGATGCGAGGTCAAGAACCTGAGTCGCTTGAGCCCTCGAATCTTCTCGACTTCGCGCACGAGCGCCGCCAGACCGCCCCGCCCGTCGGGATCGTGATAGTCGTCGACGTTCTGGCCCAGAAGCACTACCTCCTTCGCCCCTTCTGCGACCGCCTGCCGGCACTCGGCAACGATTGCCGCGAGTGGAACGTGTTTCTCGCGACCGCGCACGCGCGGCACGATGCAGAACGTGCAGTTGTGGTCGCAGCCCTGGATCACCCGCACGAAGTGGCTGACACCTGTGCGCCCGGCGGGCGGCAGTGCCTCGCCCTGCGAATAGTCGTAGCGCGATTCCAGCGCGGCCAGGAAGGGCTCGTAGTCACCGATTGGTACAACCGCGTCGAGATGCGGAAAGCGCCTCGTGAGCTTCTCGCCTTCTTTGGCGACGATACAGCCGGTGACGGCGATCGTCCGCTCCGGAGTCTTCCACTCTTTCAGCTCATGGAGCTTCGAGTAGACGCGGTCCTCTGATGCCTGGCGGACGACGCAGGTGTTCAGGATCGCCACATCGGCGCGGTCCAGGGCGTCCTCGACGTAGCCCGCAGCAAGCAACCGGCGGGCGAGGCTTTCGGAGTCCGCCGAGTTCATCTGGCAGCCGATGGTCCAGATGTGAAACGACCTGGATTGGACCGCCGTCTACCTGCTCTCCACGAGAAGCCGCATCCCGGTGCGCTCTTCGCCGTCTATAGAGATGTCGATGAAGGCCGGGATGCAGACAAGGTCGAGGCCTCCCGGCGCCACGTAGCCCCTGGAGATGGCGATCGCCTTGACCGCCTGGTTGATGGCCCCGGCCCCGATGGCCTGGACCTCGACGCGCCCCTTGCTGCGGATCACGCCGGCGATGGCGCCCGCGACGGCAACCGGTTTCGAGGTGGCCGAAACCTTCAGCACCTCTACTGGAGCGCGCTCCGCTGACATTGCTGGAACCCCTTCAGACGTGTTCACGGTCGATTCGCTGGATGGACGTTGCCCGCCCGGTGGAAGAGACAATGTTAACCAGTACGGAGTTGAAAGTCACCGGTCCAGACGCCACCACGAAGCGGCTGGGGACCCCGGTGAGGAAGCGCTTGATGACCACATCCTTGTCCATCCCGATGCAGCCGTCCCGCGGTCCGACCATGCCCACGTCGGTCACGTAGGCGGTTCCCCGCGTGAGAACCCTGGCGTCCGCGGTGGGGACGTGGGTGTGAGTGCCCACGACCGCGCTTACCCGCCCGTCCAGGTACCAGCCCATGGCGGTCTTTTCGGAGGTCGCTTCGGCGTGCATGTCGCAGAGAACGATTCGCACCGCAGGGTGGGCGCTGAGTATCGCGTCCGCCGCGCGGAACGGGTCGTCCAGCGATTCGAGGAACGTCCGGCCCATCAGGTTCATGATCAGCACGTCGTGGCCGTTCACCGGGACCACGGTCCAGCCCTGGCCCGGCGCTCCTGGCGGATAGTTCGCCGGCCGTAGCACTCGCTCCAGGCCGGGCAGCTCGGCGACGAACTCCTTCTGGGCGAAAACATGGTTGCCGGTGGTGATCACGTTTGCGCCAGCCTCCTTCAGCTCGTCGACCAGCTTGGCCGTGAGCCCGAAGCCACCGGCGGCGTTCTCGCCATTGAGCACGGTGAGGTCCGGCTGCAGCTCTCTCTTCAGGCCAGGCAGGATGGCCCTTACCGCGTCGCGGCCGGGATGCCCGACCACGTCGGCCACGAAGAGAATTCGGAATTCGCCCTCAGGCATTCAACGGATTCTCCCGGAAATGAAAAGGGAGCCCGAAATTCGGACTCCCTTCGATTTATTTCGCGTACTCGACGGCCCTGGTCTCGCGCACCACGGTGACGCGGATCTGGCCGGGAAAGCTGAGCTCTGACTCGATGCGCTTCGCGATGTCCCTCGCCATCAGCTGAGCGGCCGAATCGTCGATCTGCTCGGGCTTGACCAGGATGCGGACCTCGCGGCCCGCCTGGATGGCGTAGGACTGCTGGACGCCCTGGAACGAATTGGCGATCTCTTCAAGCTTCTCGAGGCGTTTGACGTAGGCCTCCAGCGACTCGCGACGCGCCCCCGGGCGTGCGGCGGAGATCGCGTCGGCCGCGATCAGCAACAGCGCCTCGATCGTGTGCGGTTCCTCGTCGTAGTGGTGTGCGCGCACGGCGTGCACGACGGGCGCCGGCACCCCATGCCGCTGGAGCAACTCCGCTCCGATCACGGCGTGGGAGCCCTCGACCTCGTGGTCGATGGCCTTGCCGATGTCGTGGAGCAGTCCCGACAGCTTGGCGATGCGTACGTCGGCCCCGATCTCGGACGCCATCATCGCGCCGAGATACGCGACCTCCTTGGAGTGGCTGAGCACCTGCTGCCCGTAGCTGGTACGGAAGCGAAGGATGCCCAGGTGGCGAACGACCTCAGGGTGCAAACCCTGCAGGCCGAGCTCGAGAACCGCGCCCTCGCCCTCCTCTTTGACCCTCTGCAGGACTTCCTGGCGGGATTTGGCGACGATCTCCTCGATACGCGCGGGGTGAATCCGCCCGTCCACAATCAGCTTGTTCAGCGCGACCCTGGCCACCTCGCGGCGGACGGGATCGAAGCCGCTGATGATCACTGCCTCCGGTGTGTCGTCGACGATGAGGTCGATCCCGGTGGCTTGCTGGAGAGCGCGAATGTTGCGCCCTTCCTTGCCAATGATGCGGCCCTTCAGCTCGTCGGTCGGCAGCGGCAGCACCGACACCGAGACTTCGGCAGTCTGGTCGGCGGCGATGCGCTGGATCGACTCGGTGACGACCTCGCGAGCGCGGCGCTCGCTCTCGTCTCGGGCCGCCAGCTCTGATTCGCGGACCTTGCGCGCGACCTCGTTGCGCAGGTCCTGCTCCACCTGAGCCATCAGGATTCCCTGTGCTTCCTGGCGCGTCATCTGGGCGACGCGTTGAAGCTCACGTTCCTGCTCGCGGTGGGTCTCTTCGAGCTGGGCTTTCATGTCGTCGAGCGATTTCTGCTGGTTTCCCAGGTCACGCTCGCGGTGGTTGAGGTCCTCGACCTTCCGGTCGAGGTTCTCTTCCTTCTGTAGCAGTCGCTTTTCGATCTGTTGCGACTGCGCCCGGTATTCCCGGGCTTCCTGTTCGGCGGCAGTACGGACCTTGACGGCTTCCTCTTTGGCCTCCAGCAGCTTCTCTTTGGCCTGGGTCTCGGCGTCTGAGACCGTCTGCTGGGCCCTGAGCTCCAGGAGGTGACTCCCGTTGCTCTGGCGGCGCTGGAGCAGCACGTACGCCGCGCCAAAACCCGCGGCGACGGCCACTGCTGCCACGACCAGGAGCAAGACGAAAACGTTGACTGGCATGTGACATGCACCTCGTTAATTCGATTGTCAAAGTGCGTGACCAGGCAGGACTTACAGAGGTCCCGCCCAGGGTTGGCTCTATGACTTGCGGGCCACAAAACGGACCCGCGTGCATGAAAGTTTAAGGGTCTGGTTGCCCGGCCGTTCCCGCCCAGACCGCCCAGCACGCCTCCCGGGCCACCCCCATCGAGTAACCGCGGCGGAGCAGCTTCGCCCCCACCGAGTCCAGCAACTCGCGGTAGCCTGGCGGCCGCTTGCCGGCGGACAACCGTTCGGCCAGCCGTGTGGCCGCCGCCACCTGAGCCGCCCGGTCGAAGCCGGCCAGGGCAGCCCCGGCGACCCCCTTGTCCACGCCGCGCTCCGCCAGCTCGGCCGACAAGGCCAGCGGGCCACGCGTCCCGGATCGCCGGTGCACGTGCCCCACCGCGAACGAGGCATCGTCCAGATAGCCGACCTCGGTCAGCCGAGCCACCGCGCCCTGGACCTCTTCGGCGTCGAAGCCGCGCCGGGCCAGCTTGCGCCGCAGCTCGACGCGCGAATGGGCGCGCCGCGCGAGCAGCCGGATCCCGGCGTCGAACGCGGATCCCGCCGGTGGCGGCTTAGAACTCCTCCGCGGCACCAGCCGACGACCTGATCGGAGTTGCTGGTGCCTTGAGCGGGGCCGACCCGGCGGCCGCCTTCTCACGCACTTTGGCGTCGATCTCGGCCTGGAGGCTCGGGTTCTCACGCAGGTAGTTGCGCACGTTCTCCCGGCCCTGGCCAAGACGCTGGTCGCCGTACGACATCCACGTTCCGCTCTTCTCGAAGATCCCGTACTCAACCGCGGCATCGATCAGCGACCCCTCGCGCGAGATGCCCTCGTTGAAGAGAATGTCGAACTCGGCCGAGCGGAAGGGTGGCGCCACCTTGTTCTTGACGACCTTGACCTTGACCCGCGCACCCACCGAGTCGAGCCCGTTTTTGATGACCTCGACCTTACGGATGTCGAGTCGGACCGACGAGTAGAACTTCAAAGCCCGCCCGCCCGGCTGAGTCTCCGGGTTGCCGAACATGATTCCGACCTTCTCGCGCAGCTGGTTGAGGAAGATGACAGCGCAGTTCGACTTCGAGATGGCGGCGGTGAGCTTGCGCAGCGCCTGGGACATCAACCTTGCTTGCAGGCCGACGTGCGCCTCGCCCATCTCACCCTCGATCTCGGCCTTTGGCACCAGCGCAGCCACCGAGTCGATGACGATCACGTCGACCGCGTTCGAGCGCACCAGGACCTCGACGATCTCGAGCGCCTGCTCTCCAGTGTCGGGCTGGCTGATGAGCAGGTCGTCGATCTTCACCCCGATGCGCGACGCGTAGAGCGGATCGAGCGCGTGCTCCGCGTCGACGAACGCGGCCACCCCGCCAGTCTTCTGCGCCTCCGCGATGACGTGGAGCGCCAGGGTCGTCTTGCCGGCCGACTCAGGACCGTACAGCTCGGTCACCCGGCCTCGCGGGATGCCCCCCACTCCCAGGGCCAGGTCGAGGGGCAGCGCGCCGGTCGGAATCACAGTGATGTCGCCTCGCAGTGCGACATGCTCGCCCAGGCGCATGATCGCGCCCTTGCCGTAGCTCTTGGTGATCTGGCCCAGCGCCGAATCGAGTGCTTTGTCTTTTTCCAATTTCCTGCTAGATGCCTCCTGGATCGTTTCGGCAAGTTTCTCTGGGCGATGTTTCTGATGCAACGCAGCCTGTTAAGACCTTATACGAACAAGCGTTCGCTGTCAAGCCGACCCCACCACTGCCTCGCGGACGCTTCGCGCCTCGGCGATGAGCATGCGGAGCGACTCCCTTGCGGCCTGCCGCCGATTCGCCGCCCGGTCACCGGTGAACCGGAACTCTCGTGACGCGGTCCCAGCCGCCGACGTGACGGCAATGTAGGTCAGCCCGACCGGCTTGCTGGTGCCGGCTGCGTCAGGACCCGCGATGCCCGTCACCGCCACCGCCAGGCTCGTGCCGAAGTGGGAGCGCGCTCCCTCCGCCATCGCCTCCGCAACCTCACGGCTGACCGCTCCCACCGAGCTCAACAGCGACCCCGAAACGCCAAGCTGGTCGCGCTTCACGTCGTTCGAGTAAGCGATCACGCCGCCGATGAAGTACTCAGAGCTTCCGGCCTGGTCGGTGATGAGGCTGCCGATCATCCCGCCGGTCATCGACTCGGCGACGGAGACCGTCAGCCCGCTGCCGTGCAGCACCTCGGCCAGTTCGCGCGGCGCTGCCTCCTCGGGCGCGCCTCCGCTCGCCACCCGAACTCGTCTCGTGTCGATTGGCACGACCAGGTACCTGAACCGCCACAGGTAGTCGACTCCGCTGCCCAGGGTGAAGACGACGGCGACCGCAACGGCGATGTCGGCGAATGGAACCAGAACCGGGTACGGCCGCTGGAGGATGAGCAGCGTGACGGCCCCGATCTGCATGACTGTCTTCGTCTTGCCTAGCGGAGCCGCGGCGATGACGCGGCCCTGGCTGGCGCCGACGGCGCGGAGGATCGTGATGATCAGCTCGCGCGAGAAGATCACGACCACCACCCAGGCCGCGACCAGCCCTTCCTGGACCAGGACGATCAGCACCGACAGCACGAAGAGCTTATCGGCGAGCGGGTCGAGGAACTTCCCGAGGTCGCTGACGGTTCCAGTCCGCCGCGCGAGCTGGCCGTCGAGCGTGTCGGTCAGCGAGAACACGATGAACAGCGCCGCCGCGACCTGGTCGTGTCCGGAAAATCGCACGAGAAGAAGCGCCATCAGGATCGGGATGGCGACCAGCCGGCTGAGCGTGAGTGCGTTGGGGATATTCACGGTTGGCTTACGGAGAAGTTTGAGACGAGAACTCCCGCGTTGCCACGCCGACACCCATCGGACCGAGGTTTCGACCATCGATGGTGATGTAGGTCGCTGCCGCCTTGCCGCTCGTGATCTTCACATCCACACCGGTGAAGTAGACGATCGAGCCAGCGGTCAGCGTGCGCCCGGAATCGCCGTATTGAGGATTGCCGTCGACCACGACATTGATCCACACCGAGTCCGTGACTCGAACGCCGACAACTATCGGACGCGTTTGAATCGCCGGCGAGGCGACGGCCGTGGGTCCGGCGCCCGCCTGCGCCGAGGGTGATGCAATCGAGAGTGCCGCACGCTGGTCTGCGGTCACCTGGCGCCAGGCATAACCGGCAAACATGCCTGCGAGCAGCACAAGTCCTGCCGCGGCGGCCGCGGAGGTGGTGAGAACCACCCGGGGATGGCGCCAATCCTTCTCGAGACCGAGGGCAAGACCTGGTGCTTTTGAGCTTGCAGGCAGCAAAGCGAGAAGGTCCTGGGCGTCCAGCCCGAGATAGGTCGCGTAGGTGCGCAGGTAGCCCTTGGCGTACACC
>DATEGL010000164.1:0-14805 GCA_035280145.1 Candidatus Dormiibacterota bacterium
GCGACGGTGGGGTTGCCGCGCGAGTCGAGCACCTCGAGGGCCTCGAGCCCGGTCAGCCGAGTCACGAGTCCGAAGTCTAACCAGCGGCGCCGAACGGACCGAACGCGCGACTCGGGTGCACGCCGAAGCCGTAGTCCAGGAGCATGGCCGCGTCCTCGGTCGAGTGCAGCGTGGCGTTGAGCACCACGACGATGAGATGCCGGCCGCCGCGCGTCGCGGTCGCGAGCATGCAGCCACCTGCGTTGTCGGTGAGCCCAGTCTTGAGGCCCGTTGCCCCCGGATAGCTCCACAGCAGCCGGTTCAGATTGTGCGGGCTGAACGCCTTGTGCGTCGACGTGGCTGCGATGGTGATGTCCTTCGTGCCGGCGATCTGAGCCAGCTGCGGGTAGTACGTGTCGAGGTAGGCGGCCGCGTGCACGAGGTCGTGCGCGGACATGCCGTGCCCTGGCGCATCGAGCCCGGTCGGCGTGACGAAGTGGCTCGCAGTAAGACCGATGCTCTTGGCCTTCTGGTTCATCTGCCGGATGAAGCGATCGCGCGGCACGATGCCCGAGGCGAGAGCTTCCGCGGCGTCGTTGCCGGAATCCAGAAACAACCCGTACAAGAGGTCGCGCACGCTGAGCCGCTCACCCGCGGTTATGCCCATCAAGCTTGGGATCACCTGCGTCGCCGGCTGCATCACCTCCACCACGTGGTCGAGGGAACCCGCATCATCCACCGCGACCATGGCGGTGATCAGCTTGGTCAGGCTCGCTGGGGCGCGGCCCGTCTCGGGGTCGCGCTGCCACAGCACCTGGCGCGCGTCGAGGTCGACGAGATACGCAGCCTGGCCGTGGATGGGCAGGTTTGGCTGGCCATGCGTGGCCAGCCAGTAGCCGGAGAAGTCGAAGTGGTCATATGCCTTCGGAGCCGGCGCAACAGCGCTCTGCAGGTCGAAACGGAACGACACCGTGCGGTTGTGGGCGACATAGACGGTCGAGATGATCGTGACCGCGATGACGCCGATGGAGAGGAAAAAGGTCAGACGCTCGCGACGCCTGCGGCGGCGCGCGCTCGTGCGCGGGATCGGATCTCTTGCTGGAACGTAGGCTGCGACAGTGCTGAATCTTATCTAAGAGGGCGCATGCTCCGGTGCAACTGCCGGGGGTGGCGGCATCGCTGGAATCGGATTCGTGGTCGGCTCGTGCAGGCGCGTCGCCAGCTCGTCGCTGGCCGCCTCCATAGTCTGCAGCGCGGTCGCGTTGTCCTTCGCATTCATGAACACCGGCTGTCCGTAGTCGTAGATGCGGACTGCCTTCCAGGTCGCCGCGACCAGCTGATTGCCGTTGAAGGTGTACGTCCCGATGACGCCCTCCCGCGTCTCCTCTGACCACATCTGGTCGAACACGAAGTTGCCGTGCGCATAGGTGATGAGCCGGTCGTGGTAGATCTCGATCCCCTGGTACCAGTGCGGGTGGTTGCCGATCACGATGTCGGCGCCCCAATCGATGGCCTCGTGCCCGATGGCGACCGGATCGTCAGGCGTCGGCACGTGCGGGTCCGGCAGCGGCTGCCGCTCGTACTCCTTGCCCCAGTGGAACTGGACGACCACGATGTCGGCTAGCTGGCGGGCGCGCTCGATGCTCGCCTTCACCGCGACCTGGTCGATCGCGCGGCCCACACCGTTGAACCCGATGAATCCGAACTTGACGCCCCTCACGTCCACCACGGCGACCGGCCCAAGGCCGGAGGTTTTGATCCCGTTCTTCTGGAGGAGCTGGTCAGTGAGCGTGATGCCTTCGGCGCCGTAGTTGGTGGTGTGGTTGTTGGCGA
This sequence comes from Candidatus Dormiibacterota bacterium, assembly GCA_035280145.1. Taxonomy (GTDB): domain Bacteria; phylum Chloroflexota; class Dormibacteria; order Dormibacterales; family Dormibacteraceae; genus 40CM-4-65-16. Next base: position 1,813 of record DATEGL010000164.1, read on the forward strand.
GGTTGGCGACCTTGGCGCCCATCAGCGTCAGGCCGTTGACGAAGCGCGCGTCGCCACAGAACTTGAAGCCTGAGTTGGGGTCTACCGGGCACCCTGGGAACAAGGGCGACTCGAGATTGATGAGCGTGATGTCGGCGTTCTTCGTGTAGTCGGCGGTCGGCCGGAACGGCCACAGAAAGTCGTGCCGCACCGTGGCGAAGTAGTTCACGCCGCGCGCCGGGATGACGTCACCGCTGACGAGCAGGGTGCGGACCTTGCTCGGGTCGCTGGGCACCGTGTACCTGGGATGGAAAAGGCTCTGCAGGCTCAGGACCGGCAGCCGGCCTGTACGGTTGCTGAAGGAAGGCTGGTCGAAGAAGTCCGGCGCCGCGACAAGGGCACCCGGTTCGGAAACGCCACCGGTCGGAGTCGCGACCGGGCCGGCGGAACTGCTGCTGCACGAGGCGAGGAGGACTGCGGCCGCAAGGACGGTGGGTCTCATCTGACCCGCAATTTTGCTGTCAGCCTCCCGCTTTGAGCTGCGCGATGACCGCATCCGCCACCTGGCTCGTGCCGACGGCGGTCGGGTCGTCCCGTTTCTCCTTCAGGTCGTACGTGACGTTCTCGCCGAGCGCGATCACGTTCGCGATGGCCTTCTCCAGCCCGTCGGCTGCCGCCACCTCCTCGAGGTAGCGCAGCATCATCACCCCCGACAGCATCACGGCCATCGGGTTGACCTTGTTCTGCCCGGCGTACTTCGGCGCGCTGCCATGCGTGGCTTCGAACACGGCGCCATTGGTGCCGATGTTGGCTCCTGGCGCGAGGCCGAGGCCCCCGATCATGCCGGCGCCGAGGTCGGAGATGATGTCGCCATAGAGGTTCGGGCAACACAGCACGTCGTACTCCTTGGGCCGGAGGACGAGCTGCATGCACATGTTGTCGACGATACGGTCCTCGAACTCGATGTCCGTGTTGCGCGCGGCAACCTGGCGTGCCACCGCGAGGAAGAGACCGTCGGTGTGTTTCATGATGTTCGCCTTGTGCACGGCGGTCACCTTTCGCCGCTTGTTCTCCCGGGCGTAGTCGAAGGCGAACTGCACGATGCGTTCAGAGCCGCTGACCGAAATCGGCTTGATCGACAGCCCGCTGTCCGGGCGGATTCTTTTCTTAAGCAGGTCTGAAATTTCTGCAATGAGGTGGTCGGCGTCGGGTGTCCCCTTCTCGAACTCGAGCCCAGCGTAAATGTCCTCTGTGTTCTCGCGCACGATGACGAAGTCGAGATCGTCGCGCAGGTTGCGCGCCCCTTTGTACGCCTTCACTGGACGGACCAGCGCATAGAGGTCCAGGGCCTGCCTCAGCGCGACGTTGACGCTTCGAAAACCGCTGCCCACGGGCGTCGTGATGGGTCCCTTGAGCGCGACCCCATGTTTGCGAATCGAATCCAGCACCTGGTCTGGCAGAGGCGTGCCGAACTCGGCGATCGCAGCCTCGCCGGCCGGCTGCCGGTCCCATTCGAACTCAACACCGGTGGCCTCGAGCACGCGCACAGCTGCATCGCAGATCTCGGGGCCAACGCCATCCCCCGGGAGCAGCGTTACGGCGTGCTTAGCCAAACCGTTTGACGGAAGGTGGAGCTACCGGTTCTTGAAGTAGTCGGCGTTGATCTGGATGAAGTTGCGCCACTGCTCCGGCACTTCGTCCTCCGGAAAGATGGCATCGACAGGGCACGGATCGACGCAGGCGCCGCAGTCGATGCACTCGTCGGGATCGATGTAGTACATGTTCGCGGCGTCGTCGGTGTGTATGCAGTCGACCGGGCACACTTCCACGCAAGAGGCGTCTTTGACGTCGATGCACGGCTGGACTATGACGTATGCCACGTGCACGAAGGGTACCATGCACCGTTAAATGCCCGAATCTGAGCCCAAACCGAAGCTCATCGAACTAGCTGGACCCGGTGCCGGACAGGGCTGGAAGGCCGTCCTGAAGAACGGGAAGCCGGCCGTCGTGCACGAGATCCCGGTTCCCCCTGCGGAAGCGCAGGCGGCCGTGCCTCGGCTCCAGCGGTTGTTCGACCATCGCCACCCGGCGCTCTCCCCGGTGCTCGCGTGGGGCACCGACAACAACGGCGTCTGGGTCGCCGTCGAGCCGAACGAAGGCACTCCGCTGAGCACCATCCTTCAGAGAGGCCCGCTCACGCCACCCGCCGCCGCGGCTCTGGGTGCGGCCGTGCTTTCCGGTGTAGCGGCGCTGCACGAGGCCGGCATCGCGATGGGCGGCTTCGGAGCCACCGCTGTGCGCGTGACCACGAATGGCGATGTGAGGATCGCCGGACACCCCTCTGCGGCGGTCCGGGCGGCGCCTTCGCAAAGCGACCTGCGCGCCGACGTGAGGTCATGTGGCATGGCGGTGTGCGCCGCTTTTGGAGTCGACCCTGCCGGCGCGCCCGCGCCACCGAACATCTCACCTGGCCTGGTCGTGACGATGCGGTCGATGGCGAGCGGGGCGATGGGTCCTTCCGCTGACCGCGCCATGGGCGCCCTGCGCGAGATGGCGTCTGTCTTGCTGTCACCGGACCGTGAGATGGCGGCGCAGTCCGAGCTGGCGACCAGGGCCGGCGGGCGCGAGGTCCCCGCGATCACACCCTTCCTTCCGCCGGGAACTGTCCCACCAGTGCCAGGGCCATCGGTGCCGCAAACCCCCGCCGCTTCCGCGCCGGCGCCGTACCTGGCGCCACCGCCGCGGCGCGAGGAGACTCCGGTGCGGCAGTCCGTCTCGTACGAGGCGCCCGACCGGCCGGTGCAGACATATCCTTCCCTGCCGGCTGTCTCGTTCCCGCCGCCCCCAGCGGGACCACCGGCAGCGCCGGCTGCATCGACGCCGGCCGCGCCCGCAGTGGAGCCCAAACCGCCCACTTCTCCCCCTGTACCGACATGGGCCGAGGCGCCAGCGCCGCCACCTCCGACCGAGCCCGCAGCACCGGCCAAACCGCTGCCGTGGGAGCCGGCCGCCAGTGTCACTCCGCCGCCTGCGCCGGCGTACGTCGAGGCGCCGGCCCCGCCCCCGCCGCCGCCCGAGACGCCAAAGATCGAGGAACCGCCTCCAGTCGTGGAGCCGCCCAGAGTCGCCGAGCCGCCCAAAGTCGCCGAGCCACCAAGAGCCCTGCCGACATGGGACACGGTCCCCCAGGAGCCGGCGGCAGCCGCGGCTGCGAGTTCGGTATCGCCGTTCTCAACCTCACCGCCCTCACCGTTCTCAACCTCGCCCCCGGCGAACTCGACGAATCCGCCGGCGCCCGCCGCCCCACCCACCACGCCCGCACCAGCACCAGCCTCGCCCGCGACGTGGAGCCCGGTCGAACAACCGGTCTGGAAGCCCGGCGAAGGTGTTCCCGCCGAGCCGCTTGGCGCCGGCTACGCAGTGGTGGAGGCGCCGCCGAAGACGCCTACGACACCTCCCATCGTCCGCGGGCCGATCAGCGCGCCCGCGCCGCGGCCAGCCCCTAGGCCGGTGCCCCGGCCGTCACGTGGTGGCGGAGGGCTTTCGGAGAGACCACCCTGGCTCGTGCCGGGGGCGGTGGCGGTGGTCATCGTGCTTCTGCTGGCGGTGCTCGGCGCGATTGTGCTCGCCAACCGGTCAAGCTCGCCCACGGGCCAGCGGCCTCCGGCGACGAGTCACCCGTCGGGCACACCAACCGCCAGACCGACCTCGACCCCGACCACCGGCGGCGGACCACGCACGGTGCCGACCTTCGCACCGGCCAGCGTCGATCCGGTGAAGAGCGTTCAAATCTGCACGACGGCCTCGCCGTGCAACATCCCTGGCAGCAGTCCTGAGACCGGCTCAGCTTGCGATCTCAGCTCGTGCAAGCTCGAGGTCGCCATCTACTTCACCGCGGTCCAGAAGTCGACGCAGGTTTCCTACATCATCAGGTTCTTCAACCGATGCACAGGGGACACGGTCGACCTGACGAGTGCCGGCACAACCACGCCGCCGAGCGGCTTCATCGTCGCGATACCGAACGACCACCTTGCGGTCGCCATACCGAGCGGGGTCAAGTCGGGGGCCCTCGTGGCCATATCGCAGCAGCCGGCGGTGGCCGCCTCTGCGCCGCTGCTGCTCGGCGCGAGTACCTGCTAGGCCGGCCTCATCGCATAGCGCAGGAAAAGAAAATCACCGTGACGCCTGGCAGTGAGCAGGCGCGTCCACAAGCCGTGACCCGGTAGCAGCTCTACGCCCTCCACCATTGCGAGGCGGGTCTCCGTATCCCGGCCAGCGATCACAGGCGAGATCGTGAGGAACGCCTCGTCAAGGAGGTCGTGCCGGGTCAGCTCGCCCATCACGTGTGGTCCACCCTCGGTGAGGATCGTCGCGTAGCCTCGGTCCCGCAGCTCGGTTACGGCACGGGTGATATCGACGTGACCGTCATCTCCCACTTCGATCACCTCGCAGCTCGTGGGCGGCCCACCATGCAATTTCTCGATACCCGCTCGGGTCGTCAGGATCGTTGCCCCGTCGACGATCGCCGGGTGCGAGAGGTCGATGTCGCCCGTCGCCGTCAGCACCACCAATCGTGGATCGTGCTTGCGCCCGAGCATCTGGCGCAGCTCCTGGAAGGCGTCTGCCACGTCGGGATAGATGTGCTGCGGGGTCCAGCGATGGCCCGGAGTGGCGCGCACGGTTCCCGCGCCGACCAGCACCGCGTCAGCGAATGCTCGCAACAATCCCATCAGAAACCGGTCCGCCTGGTTGCGGCCGCTGATAACCGAACCTGCCGATGTCGTCGCACCGAGCGAAACAACACCGTCGAGCGAGGACACGAAGTTCGAATAGAGGACGCGATCCGCGAAACCCAGGCTTCCGTAGATGCGTTCCAGGTCCCCGGGCATCGAGGCGCGCGGCACCCCGGCCTCGTAGAGAACGTCGAAAGGTTCGATCAGTGCTCGAACCTGGCTCGGGCTGTTTCCAGGAACTCGTTGCGCAGCTGCGGGTCGCGCTCGTAGTTGCCACGCCAGTTGGTCGTCCACGTGCGCGAGTGGGCCTCGCGGACTCCGCGCATCTGGGTGCAGAGGTGCATGGCGTTGAGGTAGATCGCGACGCCGTGCGGCTGGAGGATGCGGACCAGCTCGTCCGCGATCTCGACTCCGATCCGCTCCTGGACGGTGAAGCGCCGTGCGAAGACGCGGACGAGTCGCGTCAGCTTCGAGATGCCGATGATCTCTTCGTGGGCGATGTAGCCGATGTAGGCGTGGCCGTGGAAGGGAAAGGCGTGGTGCTCGCAGAGCGAGTAGAACTCGATTGGTCCCTCGATCACCTGGCTGATGTTGCAGTCGGGACCGCCGTGGCACTCGGTCGGAAACGCCGTCAGCAGCTTGGGGTCGCCCTCGTAGCCAGACGTGGCTTCGAACATTGCGTGGAGGAAGCGGCGTGGCGTCTCCTCGGTGCCCGGCGTGTCGAGCTTCATCCCAAGCGCACTGAATATCTCGGAGGCGTAGCCCTCGAACTTCTTCCACTGCTCGGGTCCGACGTGTCGGGGGCGGACCTGTTCCCAGCGCGTGGTTTCCTCGGGATCGAACGCGAGCGTTGACATGATGTTCTCCTTGAGCTGATCCGGACAGGGCAAATGTACGCCGCGCCCGAACGGCGGCTCGAATTAGCGGATTCGGGATTAGAGTGTTGGGCTCGATGTCCCTGAACCGGGTTCTCTCGGTCATGATTCCGGCCTTCAACGAAGAGCGGACGCTCGAGCTGATCCTCAACCACGTCCTCGAGCGGCCGGAGGTTGGGGAAGTGATCGCGGTCGACGACGGCTCGACCGACGGCACGTGGGCGATCATGAACCGCTTCGCGGGGAAGGACGGCCGCGTGCGTGTCTTCCGTCAGGACACCAATCGCGGCAAAGGTGCGGCGCTGCGCCGCGCGATCGCCGAGGTCCGGATGCCTTTCGCTCTCGTCCAGGACGCGGATCTCGAGTACGACCCGCGCGACTATCCAACGCTCCTGGGCCCCCTTGTCGAAGGCAGAGCCGATGTGGTCTATGGCGTGCGGGGATTTGCGGGGCAGACAGCGTTCAGCTTCTGGTTCGTCGTGGGCAACGCGGCGGTCACGCTTGCGGCCAACGTCCTGTTCGACTGCTACATCTCAGACCTGGAGAGCGGCTACAAGGCGCTGCGGTCCGACCTCTGGCGCCGGCTCAACCTCCGTGGCGACCGGTTCGACATCGAGCCCGACATCACCGCGCGTGTGTTGCGCCTGGGTTATCGCATCCATGAAGTGCCGATCAGGTATTACGCCCGCAGCCGTGCCGAGGGCAAGAAGCTCACCTGGCTCGACGGACTTCGCGCAGTTACTCACCTACTCCGCATACGCCTGGCCACGTACCGAAGACTGTTCGGCGGCAGCGCCGACCGTGGTTATCACCAGGAACGCCAGCGCCAGCTCTCGCTACGTCACCCCTTGATGTAGTCGCTAATCCTGAGTCGAGGCTGCAGCTAGGTGATAGTGAAGCCCGCAACCGCGTAGGAGTCGTAGGGCGCAGCCGATCCCGCCTGCCGCCCGTAGACCACCCACGCATATGTGCCCTGGGTAAGCCCAGTCATGGTCCAGTGAATGCCTGCGTTCGAGCTGTAGTCCTGGACGAGCGTCCATGGACCCCCCGGCGGATAGAGCCAGACCTGGTACTGCGGACTCCCAGGCGCCGCTGCGGTCAGGGTGACCGCCGTTCCGCCGGCTTGCGGCGAGGCCGGGCTCGCGGTCAGCGTCGTCGGCGCGCTTCCCTTCAGGCTGAAGGACAGAACGGCGTACGTGTCGTATGCAGCGGCCGAGGCGGCCTGCTTGACGTGGACGACGATGCTGTAAGTCCCCGGCCGAAGGCCGGCGGTGCTCCAGTCGAACGTCGGCGTCGAACTCCAGTCATGAAGCATCCCGAACTGTTTGCTGTCAGTCGGGTAGTAGAAGTATCTGAACAGCGGCGAGGTGCAGCCAGCAGCTGTTGCAGTGAAGTGGACGACGCTGCCCACAGGCTGCGGAGAGGCCAGGCCGGCCGCAACGGACGGTGAGCCGCACGTTCCCTTGGCGACAGCGCTGAGCGCCCAGGTTTCGTAGGCGAGAGGCGAGTTCTTTTCCTTAACGTGGACCACAACGGTGTAGTTGCCGGCGCCCAGGCTCGTGGTATCGAGGCTCCACGTGGTGGCCGCGCTGTAGTCCTGCTTCATCACGTAGCCGGTTGACGCCGACCACAGCCAGAATCGGTACTGCGGCTGGTCGCAGCCCGCACCTCCCGCGCTGGCGGTGAAGGTCGCCGTACCTCCGCTGGTCGCCGGGTTTGGCGAGAGAGAGGCGAATTCACAGCCGCCGACGATCCACGACTCGAGCGCGAACGTCTCGTACGCATTTGGACCCTGGGCTGAACCCGTCTCCTCCACCCAGACGTCGACCGTGTACGAGCCAGGCGCCATGCCGGTGGTGTTGAGGATGAGCGTGGCATTGCTGCCGTAGGGCTGACGAATCGTCCACCCGGCGTTGCTATCCCACGTCCAGAACTCATAGAGCGGGGTGGTGCAGTTCGTCCCGCTCGCGGTGGCGGTGAACGTCACCGATACGCCAGCCGCCTGAGGTGAGGTCTTGTTCGAGGTGAGGCCCGCGGCGTCGCAGCTGGGCTGCGCGAACGTGTACCTGTCTCCGGCCGAGGTGACGCTGGTGCCCCCGGGCGTTGTCACCGTCACGTCGACGACGCCAGCGGCATGCGCAGGACTCACAACCAGCATCGAGGTGCTGCTTTCGACACTGAAGCTTGCCGCTGGGGTCGTGCCAAACATGACGCTCGAAACCCCGTTGGTGAAGCCTGTGCCAGTGACCATGACAGCGGTTCCGCCGGTCCACGGGCCTGTGTTGGGCGACACGGCAGTGACCACCGGCGGTGGCACATACAGCGGCCCGACTGTGAATGACCACGAATATGGCGTCCCGTTAACGGTGAGTGAGACGACGTACTTCACCCCGCTTTGCAGCGGGTTCCTGGGAACGACGATCACGCCTCCGCGGCTGATCAGGCCGTTGCCTACTGGCGGTGTGGCGGAGTCGATGATGCAGTGAGGCAGCGCGACTCCATTGCCCGTGAAGGAGTGCTGCGGGCCCGCGACGGTGTTCACGTTCCCGCCGACCTGAATGAAAACCGGCAGTCCTGCCGGCGCGCTGTACCCCGAACAAGCCTGAAGCGGGTCTGGGTACTCGCCTCCACCGTAGCTGGTCAAAGGTTCAGTCGTGCCGTTGCCGGGGAAGAAGACCGGGTATTTGCCGCCTGAGAACGAGTTGCCGTCGAGCACGTCAACGGCGGCGCCCATCTGCCATCCCGACTTGGTCTCTCGGTACGAGCCGAAGCCGGTGACAGAGAGCCTGGGGTCCATCATCCCCATGGCGTGAAACGGCGCCTGCATCCACCAGTCGATCGCATCGACGTCCGTCGTGGTGGTGGTCGAGCTGATGTAGATGTTGCTGTTGCGCGCGGCGGTGTCGCCCGCAGGCGTGTAGTAGGGCGTGCCGGGGGTCTCGTAGTGCGTCACGAGATCGTTCTTGACCATGTACAGCGCGTGGTCGTAGTCGCCCGCGCTCCAGCTCGAGTTCTCAGTCAGGGCAGGCACGCCGGCATTGATCCGCCAGCCGTTGAAGCGGTCCAGCCAGCCGGAGGTCGCGGCTGGGCGGGCATTCAGATGAACTGGAGCCGGCGAAGCCGCCGGCGCCACTGCGAGCGCGCCCAGGGCCGTCGCTGCGAGTGCCAGGAGGGCGTGTTTGGACCTGGCGGACACCTTGACCCCAACGCCGCACGGGGGGCATTCTTGCTCGAGCCGGCAGCCTGGCGGACGGGGTGGGATTTGAACCCACGAGGCCCTTGCGGGCCTACGGCATTTCCAGTGCCGCGCCCTCGACCGAGCTAGGCGACCCGTCCTGGTGCCATTCTGGCAACAACCGAGAAGTCGCCTAGCTCGCGCGGCGCGCGCTTCGCCGGGCGTCCCGCTGCCGTGCGCGCGGTCGACCGTGCGACCCGTCCTGAGGCAATTGTCGCCAATAAATGACTGGTGACTCCGTCGGGCGGCACGCTACACCGCGGTCGGCGCAAAACCCTCAGCTCAATCGGACGTCGATGATCGAGTAAATCAGGGCGGCTGCTGTCTGCCCAGATACCCTCAGGTCGACGTGCGTCTCTAAACCTGTGGTCAGGTCATGCGCCAGCACGACACCGTCTGGAGCGCTGGGTCCGCCAGGCCCGCAATCACACGGCTGGTTTTCATTCACCCAGACGACGCTCGGTGCAACAAAGACGGGTTGCGAGACAACAGACGCCCCCAACTTCGTGGCTGCATGAGTGGTCAGGTCAAGTCGCCACCGGTGAGGCAGGTAGGGCGCCGAGCTGTCGTACACCTCGTAGACAATGTCGTTACCGTCAGGGGCAATCACGGGCCAGCAGTCGAGCTTGATCGCTGTCGCAACAGCGGACGCGTGACCCGTGGCGTCCAGGCTCTCAATATTTGCGACCGGGGGTGCGGAGTTATTCACTTGCGGGAAATACAGGAGGCTTGAGCCTGGCGACCATAGACCCCATACGCCGTAGCCGCCTCCGGCCTGGCTGAACAGCAACGACCCATCTGACTTGAATACGAGGAGGTTGGCTGGGCCCGACGTCGGACGGAAGAGGGTGTAATCCAACAGCTCGCTCCCATCGTGCGAAAACTGAACTTGCGAGTACGGACCGCATGGAGGTCCGCCATGAGCCCCGATCGGATCCTGGGTATATAGCAGCCTGTCCTGGCCACCCGGCCGATACAGGTGCATGACAAAACCGTCGTCGTGAGTCGGGACGCGATACGCGATCTCGCCGCTGGCGTGGCTGTACGCGACGACGACACCGCCCTCCGGGACGCGAGCCACCTCGGAGACAGCGCCCGTGCTGAGGTCCGCCCGGCCAATCCCATTGCCTACCCAGAACTCGACCTCACTCGTGGATGCGCCGAACTGGCCGCCCTCGGCCGGCGTGATCGTGCACATGCCGATCGGTCTCAACGGACCGGCGACGTCTATCACTCCCAGGCTCGAAGCTGATCCTCGGGCTAGTGACAGCGCCATCTCGGGCACAGGCAGGAAACCAGCGCAAGCAACATGCGTCTGCGTGACCGATGCACTGGGCGTCGGTGCGACGCTTGACTGCGCGGACGGGCTCGGCGCCGGTGCAGGCTCGGGTGCGGGCGATGGAGTGGCTGCGACCGGCCAGGGAGTGGCTGCGACCGGCGTTGGCAGCGGTGAAGCGAAAGCTCGATGCGATTTGCTGCTACCACACGCGGCCAGAATCAGGACCGACATCGCCGCCGCCGCGATTCTCATCGCAACTCGAACGGAGCCGCGGGCCTGCTGTTACGCGGTCGAGCTTCTGCCCAGCGCCCTTGGACCCTCCTGCCCGGCCACGATCACCGTGTCTGTCATCCCTATGAACAAACCGTGTTCGACCACGCCTATCAGCTTCTTCAGCTCGTCACCGAAATCCGCAGGCTTCGCTATGCCGCCTTCCACGGTCAGGTCGAGGACCAGGTTGCCGTTGTCCGTCACGTAAGGCGTCTCCTCCCCACCTCGCAGCATCAGGCTCACGCCCAGTGCGAGGAGGCGCTCGGCCGTCGATCGCCAGAGGAACGGCAGCACCTCGATCGGAAGCACGCCCACACCAAGCCGCTTCACCAGCTTCGATTCGTCGACCACCACCACGAATCGCTTCGACGCCGTTGCGACCAGCTTCTCTCGAGCCAGCGCACCACCTCGGCCCTTGATCAGGTTCAGGTCCGGGTCGACCTCATCGGCGCCATCGACAGTGAGGTCGATCTCGCCGACGATCTCGGTGACGATGGGAATCCCGAGCTCGGCCGCCAGCTCAGCGGTGGCACGAGACGTGGGCACGGCCCGCACCTTCAGGCCGTCGGCCACCAGGCGTCCCACGCCCTCGATGAAGTAGCGCGCCGTCGAGCCCGTGCCGAGGCCAAGCAGCGTCCCATCCTGGACCAGCTCCAGCGCCTTCTCCGCCGCCGACTGCTTCAGCTCGTCAATCAAGCGATTCTCGGATCGCCTTGATGCCTGCCGCGACCCCGCCCTTGTAGCCGTAGACGGAGTTGCCCGCGACGAGCACAGTCGCACCCGCCGCGGCGACCAGCGGGGCCGTTCGCCCGTCGATACCGCCGTCGACCTCGATCTCCACCTCAGAGGAAAGAACGCGCAACCGCCGGATTTTCTCCGGGCTGTGCGGGATGAATTTCTGGCCGCCGAACCCCGGCTCGACGGTCATTACGTTGACCAGGTCGATGTACGGCAGGATCTCGCGCAGGTCCTCCACCGGCGTCGCCGGGTTGATGGCCACGCCCGCCTGGGCGCCGAGCTCCTTGATGGTCTGCACGGTCCGATACAGGGACGTTGTCGCCTCGACCTGGACCTCGATCAACGTCGAACCCGATTTCACGAAGGCTTCCAGAAAGTCCTCTGGCCGCTCGACCATCAGGTGCGCCTCGATGGGCAGCTTCGTCGCCCGACGCACCGCCTCGACGACTAGCGGACCGAAGGTCAGGTTGGGGACGAAATGGCCGTCCATCACGTCGACCTGGATCCGATCGGCGCCCGCAGACTCCGCTTCCTGGACCTGCTCGGTCAGCCGCCCGATGTCGGCCGACAGGATGGACGGGACGATCTCGATCTTCACTGACCCGCCGCGGCTCGGTCGATCAACCATCGTGCCCTGCGAATCATGCCGGAGGGAGACTCGCCGCGCCTCGCCATTGCCACGGCCTGGGCTTTGCCCGCTCCGGCGGCCATGATGACGATCCGCCTCGCGTCCTGGATCGCCTCCAGAGTCATGGTCACGCGCTGCGACGGCGGCTTTGGCGAGTCATGGATCGCCGCAGTGAGCCCGGTTGCGTTCAGCGCCGTGTGACCCGGAAACAGCGAGTTGACGTGGCCGTCCTCCCCCACTCCAAGCAACACGAAGTCGAACGGCGCCACGTTGGCGACGACCTCGGCATACAGATCGGCGCCGGCGTCCGGTCCGAGCTCGGCCGGGATCCGGTAGACGGTCGCTGGATTGACGCGGTCGAGCAGGTTCTCTTTCGCCACCCTGTAGTTGCTCTCTGCGTCGAGTGGCGGCACGCATCGTTCGTCGCCGAAGAGGACTGCGACCCGGCCCCACGGCACGTTCAGCTCGGAGAGCAGCTGGTACGCGTGCACCGGCGAGGTGCCACCTGTGAGAACCAGTGAGCGTGCGCCGTCGCGTATGGAGTCGGCGATGTCCGCAGCCGCCGCCTCAGCGACCTCCTCCGCGGTCGCCAGGACGGTGAATTCGGGCACTACAGCTTGTCGACCAGCAGCGCCGCGGCCGCGAGAGAGCGGTTGTACACCTCGTCGTGCGTCCCGGTCGATAGCAGGTCGGTGAGGAGCGTCGCCGAGTCCTCCGGCTCCAACTGCTGCACGTGACGCAGAGGCTCGGTCTCCCCGATCTCGATCACCGTAAGCAGCACCCGCGCAGTGTCGCGGCGGCGGCGGTCGAACGTCATCACGACCGGACGGCGCGGCGTGCTTTCACCCGGTGGATCTCCGGTCGCCGTGTGGTGGAGCGATTCGAGGTTTTCATGCAGGACATCGCGGTGCCACTCCGCGCGACGCGCTGCCAGCTCGATGCCAGCCTCGTCTTCACCGTCGCTAGGATGCAGCGTTCTGTACGCGGGCTCGGGCCGTGGCGGGCGCCGCTCCGGATCATGCTGGACGGTCAATCGAAACGTCGTTCCACGCGAGGCGCCTCCTATCCGCACGGCTGCGATCTCGCCCTGCGCCAGTTGCTCCCGGATCACCGATCGGAAGTCGACCTCGATCGACCGCCCACCGGCTTCGTATTGCGCTACGACCACCCCGCCGGCGCCGGCAGCCGCGCGCCTCAGCTTCCAACCCAGCGCGGCTGCGATCCAGCCCGTGACCACGGCGGCGCCGATCCGGTTG
>DATEGL010000165.1:0-3785 GCA_035280145.1 Candidatus Dormiibacterota bacterium
CCACGCGTGACGCTTCGCGAAGGGCTGGCAAAGCAGTGGCAGTGGTTCCAGGAGCTGAGACGCGCTAAGGGTCGAGCCGTTCTTCCGGCTTAGCCGGTCTTACCCGCCGAGGGCGATCTTCCAGGCGACCGCGGTCCGCTCAAGCGGAGCTTCACATTCTCGCGATGCCGCCTCGCCGTCGATGCTGGGCTTGCAAACGAGCAGCACGCCGATCGAACCCACGGCGAAAACGTAGTGGTACTCACCGGCGGCCGGCGTGCCGCCGACCGGAACGTAGGTGCTAGAGATGCCCTCCTGGTCGGGCATACTGCCGGCGGCGACAGAAGCCCAGTCGCCCGCGTCGGCGGTCGTCGCAAACCGCACGACTGCGGTCTGAACCTCCATATGCGTGTCGTTGTTCAGCGCGAAATCGCCGAAGGCGAAGTCCGTGACGCCGGTTTTCTTGATCGCCTCGAGGAACGTGTACATCAGCGAGATGCGGCCCATCGCCACCCACGCTTCGATGGGCAGCCGGGTCGCCCCAAGCAGCGTTATGTCGACTCCAGGCGGCGGCAGCTCGGTCGCGCCGACTACCTTGATCGTGCCATGCAGCTTGCCCGCGAGCACCTTCTTGAGACCGTCAACAACCGCGGACGCGTTCCGGCTCAGCTGCTGGACCGTCGGCGCGGGATCTCGATGGGACCAGGCGATGGTGACGACCACCTGGCCCACGCGCACGTACGTCCGGTAGATGAACGGCGCCCCGCCGTCGCCAAAGCCGAGCGTGTACAGCGTGTCATCGCCCACCTTCGGAGTCGTCGGTGAGCCGGTATTGATGCTCTTGACCTCAGTCATGAAGGTCGACGCCGACGCCGTCGTGTTGTAGACCTCGTACCGGACCACCAGGTCTTCGGCGGTGCCCATGTGGAGGTACGGCTGAGTCACGCCGAAGCGCACGTTGAGCGGCATGGTCGACGCGTCGAGCGGAAGCACGCGGAACGATGGAGGTCCCGCCCACCAGTTGTCGTCGCCGAGCAGCGCCCGCATGGCGGCCTGGCTCGGGGCTCCGGCGTAGATGTCTGCCGGCCTGGCCAGCGTGGTGGACTGCTTGCCGCACGCGGAGACCGCGACGAGGGTCAGGACGGCAGTGGCAAGCAAGCGCCTAGTCAAGCTTCAGCACCGCCATGAACGCTTCCTGAGGGATCTCGATCGAACCGACTCGTTTCATCCGCTTCTTGCCTTCTTTCTGCCTCTCCAACAGTTTGCGTTTTCGGGTCACGTCGCCGCCATAGCATTTCGCGAGCACGTCCTTGCGCATCGCCGGAATCGTCTCCCGGGCGATGATCTTGCCGCCGATGGCGGCCTGGATCGGCACCTCGTACAGCTGGCGCGGGATGATCGTCCGCAGCTTCTCAGCCAGGCGCCGGCCCTGGGGTTGAGCCTTGCTCCGGTGCGTGATCAGCGAAAGGGCGTCGACCGGCTCGCCGGCCACCAGCACATCGAGCTTCACCAGGTCGCCTTCGCGGAAACCGATCATCTCGTAGTCCATCGACGCGTAGCCCTTGGAGCGCGATTTGAGCTGGTCGTAGAAGTCGTGGATGATCTCGCCGAGCGGTATCTCGTACTCGAGCACGACTCGGTCTCCTGGTCGGTGCTCGAGCTGCTTGAATGCACCGCGCCTGTCCTGTGAGAGCTCCATCATCGGGCCAACGTAGGCGGACGGCACGATGATCGAAAGCTTCACGAACGGCTCCGAGATGGACTCGATGGCCGTGGGATCGGGCAGCAGCGCGGGGTTGTCGACCTCGACGATGCCGCCGCGCTTCAGCTTGACCTCGTACTCGACCGTCGGGGCGGTCGTGATCAGCTCTAGCTCGAACTCCCGCTCGAGCCGCTCCTGCACGATCTCGAGGTGAAGCAGTCCGAGGAATCCGCAGCGGAAGCCAAAGCCCAGGGCTGCTGAGTTCTCCGGCTCGAAAGAAAGGGCGGCGTCGTTCAGCTGCAGCTTCTCCAGCGCTTCCTTGAGATTGGCGAACTGGTCCGAATTGCTCGGGAACAGACCAGCGAAGACCATCGGCTTGACGCGCCGGTATCCCGGCAGGGGCACTCCAGCCCCATGCTCGGAGGTCGTGATCGTGTCGCCTACTCGCGCATCGACGACGTTCTTGATCGCCGCGGTCACGTAGCCGACCTCACCGGCCGAAAGCCTGTCCGCAGGCCGCGGTCGCGGCGCGAACCACCCGACCTCATCGACCTCGTGGACCTTGCCGGTGTTCATCATCCGGATCCTGGTCCGGGGCAGGATCTCGCCATCCACGACTCGCACATAGGTGATGACGCCGCGATATGAGTCGTAGTGCGAGTCGAAGATCAGCGCGCGCAGCGGATGCATGGGATCGCCATGTGGCGGCGGGACGCGGTTGACGACCGCCTCGAGGATTGCCTCGGTCCCGATCCCCAGCTTGGCCGACGCGAAGATCACCTCGTCGCGGTGGATGCCGGTCACGTCCGAGATCTCCTCGGCGACCAGCTCTGGCTGCGCGGCGTCGAGGTCGATCTTGTTGACGACGGGAACGATAGTCAGCCCGGCCTCGACCGCCTGGTACAGGTTGGCCAGCGTCTGGGCCTCGATTCCTTGCGCCGCGTCCACGACGAGGATCGCGCCTTCACAGGCGGCGAGTGAGCGCGAAACCTCGTACGCAAAGTCGACGTGCCCTGGGGTGTCGATTAGGTTGAGCTCGTAAGTCTCGCCGTCCTTTGCCGGGTACGTCATGCGTACCGCCTGCAGCTTGATGGTGATCCCGCGTTCGCGCTCCAGATCCATCGTGTCGAGGACCTGGTCCTGCATCTCGCGCTGGCTGATGGCACCGGTGTGCTCGAGCAGGCGATCGGCCAGCGTCGATTTGCCGTGGTCGATGTGGGCGATGATGCAGAAGTTCCGGACGAGCGCTTGCTTGGTGGTGACTGCCACGATCACATGAGAATAAGGACGTGGCTGTGGTGCTAGTGATCGGCGTGCTGCTCTGTCTGGCTGGGGTCGTGCTGCTCATGAACCTCGCCGGCGCGGGAGATTTCGTGATGCGGCACGTCACCTCGAGGTACCTCGGCTCCCTGCCACCCGGCTTCGCGAACACCAAGCGCGGATTTCGGGTCTACTCGATTCTCGTGATCAGCATCGGCGCCGTCTTTCTGGGGGTGGGCGTCGCAGCGTCATCGGTGCTGCCTGGCGCGGCCTTGGTCGTCGCCGGCGTGATCGCCTTCGTCGTCACCTCTGTGATCGCGCTCCGAGGCGAGGCCGACGTCGTGACCGAGAAGCGCTAGGTGCCGACGGCGATCGCGGTCGCCACGATTGCGGCCGTGTCGGCGCGCAGGTTGCGCGGACCAAGCGCGGCGTGATCGTGCACCATAGCCATCTCGCCGTCGGTCCAACCTCCCTCGGGGCCGATGAGCAGCGTCACCTCGCGCGACCGCCGCATCGCGGCGAGAGACGTTTGCGCCCCACGGACGAGCATGACCGGGTTCGGTCGCTCGGCGATAACCTCCGCAAGCGGAGACGGCCCGGCGACGACCGGCACACGCAGCCGGCCTGCGAGCATGGCCGCCTCGCGGATGATCGTCTGCCAACGCTCCTGGCGGGCGCCGCGGGCGACGCTGCGATGAGCCTGCACGATGTGGAACGCCGACGCGCCCACCTCCGTGCAGCGTGAGAGCACCAGCTCCAGCGTCGTCGCTGGCAGATGCGCGATCGCAACCACGACGTGCCGCTCCGGTTCCGGAGCGTGCCCACGCTCGGAGGCCACGATCCC
>DATEGL010000166.1:0-7673 GCA_035280145.1 Candidatus Dormiibacterota bacterium
TCGACCTGCGAGGAATGCGTCAGGTCGACGTGAACCCCGAGTCCCGGACCGCCGTCGCGCAGGGTGGCGCGACGTGGGAGGACTACGACACCGCGACCCAGCGTTTCGGCCTTGCCAGCACAGGCGGCACATTCGTCGACACCGGGATCGCCGGACTCACACTCGGCGGCGGTATCGGATATCTCCAGGGGACGCAGGGGTTTGCCGTCGACGCTCTCATCGGAGTCCGCGTGGTCACGGCCGACGGGCAGCTCGTCTCGGCATCGGCAGAAGAGAACCCCGACCTCTTCTGGGCGGTCCGGGGCGCCGGCCCAAATTTCGGTGTGGTGGTCGATTTCACGTATCGGCTGCAACCCGTCGAGGAGGTGTACGGCGGATCGATCTCCTACCCGCTGTCATCCGCCGCAGATGTGCTCCGGGTCATGCGAGATATTGCTGAGAGTGCGCCCGACGAGCTGATGTTGGTGTGCGCCATCGGCCGGCGGACAGGCAACACGGTCGCGATCGTCTGCTTCCAAGGTTCGCCGGTGGAGGGTGAACGCGTCATCCGTCCGCTGCGCGAAGCGGGCACAATTGACGCAGACGCCGTCCGCCCGCTGAGCTACCTCGAGATGCAGGCTGACAGCGAGCTGCTCCCATTCGGACTGCGCCATTACTGGAAAGGCCACTTCGTCCGCAGCGTCCCGGACGACCTGATCGACGCCTCGGCTGCGCATGTCATGGCTCGGCCCTCGAATGGATTTGGGACCTTGCTGGTCGAGTTCATCAACGGGGCCCCGCGACGAGTGCCGGTCGAATCGATGGCTTTCAACGAGCGAAGGGCAGTGGCCAACGCCAGCGCACTGGGAATCTGGCCGAGCCCGCAGGACGATCAGGCTCACATCACATGGTCGCGGGAGTTCGCGGCGATGGCGGCGCCATACGCGACCCAGACCGAGTACATGAACTACATGACGGCCGATACCGGCACTGACAGGATTCGCTCTGCATTCGGCGACTCGAAGTACGAGCGCCTTCGCGAGCTGAAGCGGCGCTACGACCCTGAGAACGTTTTTCGCTTCAATCACAACATCCCACCGGCGGAGTAGCTGCCTCGAGTTCGGCTTGTGAGGTAGGCTGAAAGGCGATATGACCATCCGCCAACCTCTCAAGCTCGCCCTGGGCTTCCCATTCGTGGTGATGGCGGCCCTTCTGGCGCTGTACGTGTTGCTCCACAGCAGCCCGGTCTTGCCGGCGGTGCACGTTGGCACCGGGACGGCGCCGGCCGTCACGCAGCAGGTCACGACGACGGTGGATCAAGCCTCGGTGGGCGCGTACCAGTCGTCAACCGTCGTTGGAGAGAAATCGCCCGCGGCGAATGCCGGGCGTCCCACTACATCAGGTACCTCCAGCGGCCAGGGGGGATCGGGCCTCGTCCAGTCGGCGGACGGGCGCACCGAGCCTTGCGCGTCCAAGATCTGTAGCCAGTAAACAAGACGGCGCGCGAACCTGTTTCGGACTATCCGCCTCCCGGGATGGAGGTGCGCCTGCTCGAGAGGCACGCCTCGTTCCGCGGTCGTCGCATCCTCGAGATCGGATCCGGTGACGGCCGGCTGACCCGCGAGTTCGCGCAGGTCGCGTCGAGCGTCGTGGCCATCGAACCGGACCCAGTGGCGGTGAAGCTGGCTCGCAAGCTGACGGCTGCCGAAGGGATTCAAAACGTTTCGTTTCGGGTGGGATCCGCAGAACGTGCGCGCCTGGGCACTGGACGATTTGACGTGGTGCTCTTCAGCTGGGCGCTTTGATGAATCGCACTTAAGGGCATGGTTCATGCCCTCAGACGGGCGAGGCAGCACATGAAACGAGGCGGAATCGCGGTCTTGATCCAGCCACACCGGTACAAGCGCGCGCTTGTCTCCATCGCATCGGGGAGGAAACGACGGCCGGTCGCCGCGACAATCAATCCTGCTTTTCAGCCACTCATCGATGCTGCGAATGAAGCGATCCAGACAGTCATCGACGCGAGGCTGTTCAGGTGGGTCGCGACGAGCCATCACAGCCACAGCGTTCGGCTCGAAAATCCCACGGCCCTGCACGATTTCTTTCACCAGGGGCAGCGACCTCCGCGCTTTCCGGGGGGAGGCAGACAGCGTTTTGAGGCCCTCTGGAAGTCGCGTCCGGCGAACGCTCAGATCGAGGTCACGGAATTTCTCACGATCATCTCGCTTCGAGCCAGATGACGTTTTCCGAGCTCGCCGGCTACCTCGACAGGATGGAGGCGACCTCGAGCCGGAACGAGCTAGTCAAGCTCCTGGCCGAGATCTATCAGAAGTCGTCGGCGGACGAGATCCAACCCATCAGCTATCTCATCCAGGGCCGGCTCGTTCCGTTCTTCGAGCCGGTCGAGATCGGGTTGGGCGAGAGGCTCGTGATCGCCTCCCTCGCCCAGGCGTTCGCCAGGCCGCCAGAAGAGGTCGACAAGCTTTTCGGCCGACTCGGCGACCTCGGACTGGTGGCCCAGCAGATCTCCGGGCATGGGGCCAGCTCAACGTTGACCGTGAACCAGGTTCACGCCAGGCTGACTGAGATCGCCGGAGCTTCAGGCGAGGGATCGATCGTCAAGAAGCGCTCTCTTTTCGCGAGCCTGCTGAAAGAGGTCGATCCAATCTCCGCCAAGCACGTGGTGCGCATGGCGCTTGGCAAGCTGAGGCTGGGCATCGGCGACCCGACCGTGCTCGACAGCCTGTCGTTCGCCAAGAAGGGCGACCGGTCACTGCGTCCGGCGCTCGAAGCCGCCTACAACCGAACCTCGGATCTCGGCCTCATCGCCAGAACGTTCTGGAGCGGCGGCGAAAGCGCGGTCAACGCGCTGAAGGTCACCGTGGGACGTCCCATCCGCAGCCAGCTCGCGGAACGGCTGCCGAATCCAGAAGCGGTGATCAAACGGCTCGGCATGGTGGACGTGCAGCCCAAGTACGACGGCATCAGGGTGCAGATCCACAAGAAGGGCAAGGACGTGCGGATCTTTTCGCGCAACCTCGAGGACTACACCCTGATGTTCGGCGAGCTCGCGGGCGCAGCCCGAGCGCTCAAAGATCGGTCGCTGATCCTCGATGGAGAGGCGATC
Source organism: Candidatus Dormiibacterota bacterium (assembly GCA_035280145.1). Classification (GTDB taxonomy): domain Bacteria; phylum Chloroflexota; class Dormibacteria; order Dormibacterales; family Dormibacteraceae; genus 40CM-4-65-16. The sequence goes on from DATEGL010000166.1 coordinate 3,107, forward strand.
GCCTACAGCCGGGAATCCGAGGAGTACGTTCCATTCCAGCTCACAGCCAGCCGGCGGCGCAAGCACGGAATCGAGGAGGCCGCGGCAGAGCTTCCGCTGTCCGCCTTCGTCTTCGACATCCTGTTTCGCGACGGCCGCGACCTGACTGAGCTGCCGTACGAAAAGCGCCTCGCGATCGTCGATGAGGTGATCAAAGGCTCGTCAGTGCTGCTGCCCGCGCCGATCATCAAGACCGACTCAGTCGAGGTGCTGACCAAGACGCTGCTGGACTACATCAGCCAGGGGCTGGAGGGAGTCGTGGTCAAGCGACCCGACTCGCCCTACCAGGCGGGTGCGCGCAACTTCAACTGGGTCAAGCTCAAGCGGCACACGAGCGGCCAGCTCAATGACACGGTCGACCTCGTCCTGCTCGGCTACTACTTCGGCAAGGGCAAGCGGGCAGAGTTTGGTGTTGGCGCGCTGCTCGCAGGCGTCTACGACAAGGTCAACGATCGCTTCGTGACGATCACCAAGCTTGGGACCGGTCTCTCGGACGCGGAGTGGCGCGAGATCCACAAACGCGCTGACAAGCTCCAGGTCGACCACAAGCCGGCGCGTGTCGATTCAGAGCTCGTGCCAGATGCCTGGCTGAAGCCCGAGGTGGTGGTTGAGGTCCTCGCCGATGAGATCACGCCGAGCCCCCGGCACACGGCCGGATACGCGCTGCGCTTTCCGCGAATCGTCTCGTTCCGCGGCGCGGACAAGGGCCCCGAGGACGCGACGACGGCGAAGGAGATCGTGGAGATGTTCAAGCAGCAGGGCAAGAAGGCGGTTCCGGCTGGCTAAGAGTGCGCCGCCTGCTTACGGAAGATAGCCTCGCCACTTTCCCCGCGCTTTCTTCTCTCACTGTGTGCAGCCCGGATTCATTCCGGGCGTCCCCGGGCGTCCCAGTTCCGACGCCGGACGTGCCCGGTGGAAAGGGGGGCTCGCGGGGGATCCTGCTCCCCCCGCGCTTTCCTGCTTACGGAAGATAGCCTCGCCACTTTTGGCCGCGCGCTGTAGGCTGAAGCACCCCAATGGCTCACATGGAGGCCGGCTGGCCCGAAGGCACTGAGGCTGGACCGGAGCTGCCGGCCGATCAGCAGGCCAGCGGTGCCATGCGCTCGTGGCTCGTCCGAGGGACGCGCAAGTTCGCCATCGACCCGCGCCGCCGCCTGGGCCGGCACGGCCAGTCAAGGCAGCTCCTCGCCGACGAAGGCGCCAAGAGCTCATCGTCGTACGGGACGTGGCAGGACCTGGTCGCTGCGCTGCAGCGCCAGGCTGTTCACAGCGCCCTTGCCCAACTGCGCAGAGCCGACCGCCAGATCCTGACGCTGGCCTACCTCCAGGGACGGACCAACGGCGAGATCGCCGCGATGCTGGGCGTGTCCGTGAGCACCGTGAGGCGCCGCATCACGGCCGCGCTGTCCAGCCTCGACGAGCATGTCCGCAAGGCGCGAATCTGGGTTTCCTCGTTGCCCGTTTTCTTTCTCTTGCACGGTCGCTCTCTCCGCTGGCCGGGCGGAGTCGCAACGGCGGCGACGGCCACCGCCGCCGCGGTGACGATTGGTCTTGTCGCGATCGGTCCTGAATCTCGCCAAACCTCGCCGGCAAGCCAGGCTCCGGTCACCGAGTCGATCAGTAACCTCCCGGCGTGGCCGGCGATCGTGCTGAAGACGCACGCCCGCCCGACGTCCGTCGTCGTCGCTCCAAAGAAGACCCAGAGCACGTCCCAGGCGACAGATTCAGATGCGAGCTGTCGTGGCGCCCAAAGCAGCAACAAGACTCACAAGTCGCACGTAGGCCAAGGCGACTGCAAGCCGGCGGCTACTGCTGAGCGCGATTCGCCGGAGTCCGAAGACGAGGCTTGAGGCCGGCTGACAGAACCTGAATCGCGGTCTGGACTTTGTCCAGGCCGGGGATCGCGGCGCTGAAGTCGACCAGCTCTGTGATGCGTTCGTCAAACAACATCCACGCCGCGTCACGGTGCGGCAAGTAGTCGATCGAGCGGTGGAAAGCGAAGCTGGCGCCGGCCCGCGGCACGTCGCCGGCGGCGGTCGCCGGCAGGGTGGTGAGGAACGTCCCGAGCGGCCGGAGGACCCGCTCCATCAGGGCCATCGCCGTGCCGGCCAGGGCCTTCAGGTCGTCCTCTAATTCATCGGTGTGCGCGAATAGACGCATCAGCATCTCGACCATCAACGCATAGGCCGAGTTGAAGAGCTCGCTTACCAAGCGCGCCCTGGGGTTGTCGATCAGGTTATAGCCGCTGCAGTCGGGCGGCGGTTCTGTGAACGGGTTCTCCATCACCGGCCTGGCCGGCTCGAAGTCCGGCCGGCCGGCTCGCAGCCGGTCGAGCTCGCCTCGGATCGCCAGGAATCGGGCGTAATGCGAGTTCCCGATGTCGCCGCGCAGGCCCTCGCCCTGCTCGACGATGAGCTCGATGCACTTGAGCGCCGACGCCAGGTCAGTCACCGGGATGAGCTGCGGAAACGGGAAGTACGCGCTGGTCGCCTGGGCGCTCGGAGGTCCGATGAACACCCGATCTTCTCCAAGCCGAGCGGCGAGCGACTTGAAACCCTCTTCGATGTCGCGATACAGCTCGGCCACCGACGCGTAGGGCTGCTCCACCGGCTCGACGCCATCGTCGCCTGACGACGCCGGCACTGTTTCCGTCGTCTCGAATCCGACCGCGTCCGGGAAGTCCATGCCTTCCGGACGCTCGATGAAGATGAAGTGGTCGAGCGTCCGTTCGTCGAACGGCCGCAGGGTGAGCTGCATCGAAGGGGGGTAGTAGCGCGAGCGCTGCGGGAAGTTCGGGCGCCGCAGGTGGGGAGCGGCGCCGAGCGAGGTGAGCAGGTTGCTCGCCAGTGCCAGGTGCAGCATCTCTTGCACCGCGACCTCGCTGATGGTGCGCTCCCACCGACTCAGCGCTTCGTGCTCCGTCGGCGTGAGGCCTTCGGCGGGGTCGCGCTTCAGGCTGAAGGCCGCGAAGAGATAGCAGCAGCACAGTCCGTGCTCGAGCTCCGAGGCCTCGGACAGAAGAAAGATCAGCTCCTCGCGATCACTGATCTTCAGGGGTTTTTACCGGACTGAATCCACCGCTCGAAAAGATCGATCCGCTCGGCCGGCCAGGGCTTGTCGCACGGCATGGTGCCGGTGCGTAGGCGCCGCAGCATGTGCTCTGCGTTCTCGCTCACGTCGTCATACGACTCGAGGTCGAAGGCGAAGCTCATCGACTCGACGTCGAGCGGACGGAAGAGGGGCCTGATGTAGGCCGCGTAGCTGACCGGTTCACCGGCAGCGGGACCTGTCATGTCCGCGAACCTCTCATCGACCCCAGTCCCAGATGCTCGGCGATGGCGAGTGCCTCACTCACCGAATCTGCCGACCGCTGGAGCGCGTCGCGGTCCTGCTGCGTGTAGGCGATGTCCCCTCGCCGGCTTCCGAGCACCAGCCGGCCGAGGTGGCGGTCCTCATAGCGGAGCTGCACTTCGATTCCCTCCTTGCCGTTGACCTGGCCGCGACTGTACAGAGGGCTCGACGGGTCGCTCGAGTGCAGGTACAAAACCGCGCCTCGCGCGTCGAACGCAGTCACCGCCTGGTCCAGCAGGCGGCGCGCGACCCTGTGCACGTCGATGACCGACACGACCGACTCCACGTCCGCCCGGAAGCCATCGAGCACACTCGACGGGCTGGCGTGCGGCACCCGGTGGTCGACCTGCCTCTGCAGCCAGTCCTTCACCGGACTCGAAGCAATCACGACGACGAAGGCAGTCACCACGTATGCGGCGTCCGATCTCTGTCCCGACACCGAGATGAAAAAGCGATTGAGCAGCGTGATCACCGCGGCGTATACGGCGCCAAGGATCGCGGTGAGGCTGCCGTACACCAGGCTGCGGTTGATGATGAGGTCGATGTCGTAAAGGCGGTAGCGCATGATCGCGACGCCGAGCGTCACGGGTGCTGTCAGCGTCGCGAAACCGACCGGAATCAGGGCGTCGCCGAGATGGCGGCCCTCGACAACCGGAGTCACGCCTTCGGTGATCAGCTGAGCTGCGAATCCGTAGACGAGCGCCGCGACCATCACGACTCCGCTGTAGGCGAACCATTTCAACTGCAGCCTTACGTCACCCCCCGCATGTCTGTATCGATCGATCAGCGAGGCAGCGCTTGTGACGTAGGCGAGCACGATCGCGACGAGGGCGAGCAGACGCACCTGGTCCAGGACCCACGGAGGAAGCGTCACTCCGAGCGGGTTCTGGAGCAGCGCGGCAACGGAGTGAAACGGTGTTCCACCCGAAAGTGGAATGAACGATGCGGCCACACTCGCCGGCGCGTAGGCGATGCTGAATGCAAACGCGACCGTGCCGCCGGCCGCCAGCCAATCCACGAAGCGCCATCTCGGCTGCACCTTGCCGTCCGGGACGCGAAGGGTCGTGAGCGGAAAGAACATACCGAAAGTCGGCGTGTAGGCCCAGGTCTCGAGCCAGAGCGCCTGGCCGGCGAACGGCCAGCTCCCGTGGTTGATCACCCCCGCCGTGTAGCCGTA
>DATEGL010000167.1:0-7700 GCA_035280145.1 Candidatus Dormiibacterota bacterium
GCTCATTGAGAAGGTGATGCTACGCCCTGGTTCCGGGAAACCTGCGGTGATCCGCCGCCCGCGCCAATCCGTAGTGAGGTCGGGAGGAGATGAAGGCAACAGTTCCCGGCCCGCTGACGCCCCGACAGCGCGAGGTGCTCAGGCTCGCCTCGTCAGGCGCGACCTACAAGGAGATCGCGCAGACGCTCGGGGTCAGCTCCAGGACGGCTCGTAACCACCTCGCCAACCTGTACCAACGCCTCGAAGTTCACACCCGCGCGGAGGCCGTGATGTGCGCGGTGCGGCTGGGCGTGGTCGAGCCACTCGAGGCGGGCAAGGCGGGTAGAGCAAATGCTTCATCGACTTTGTCGCCGTCAGAAGCCACGATCGGACAGTTCGCACGACCGCAACACAACGGTCATTGGGAGGAGTGAATGGCAGACCATCTTGACGCCCCAGGCCTCACGTCACCCGCGATGGACGCGAGGGTGGACATCACCGACCACTTCGCGTTCCAGAAGCCCGGAGACCCGTCGCACGTGATCCTTATCCTGAACGTCAACCCGCTGGCGCCCACGCACGCCGACGAGTTTCGGCACGACGCGCTGTACGAGACGCTCGTCGACACCAACGGCGACGCGAAACCCGATCGCGCGTTCCGCTACCGCTTCACACGCAAGGTGGACGGCGAGCAGTTCGCGCGTGTCACGCAGGCGATCTTCGAAGGTACGGAGCTCGAGGATGGCCATGTGCACGAAGAGACGGAAACCGAAACCCTGATCGAGCACGCGCCGGTGTCCTTCGGCTCCGGAGCCACCATCACACGCGGCGATGATGGGATCCAGTTCTACGCCGGCTTCCGCAGCGACCCGTTCTTCTTCGACCTGCTTGGGTTTCTCAACGGACTCAAGTTCACCGGGTCAGATTTCTTCATCGACAAAAACGTGTTCGGCATCGCCCTCGACATACCCAACCGGCTGCTGGGCAGGAATCCGAAGGTTGGGATATGGACCAGGACACTGGTTCCGATGACGCTGCAGCCTGACCACCTGACCCAGGCCGACCAGATGGGCCGGCCGGCGATCAACACGGTGTTCAACCACGGCGCGGACAAGAACACGTTCAACGTGACACAACCGGCCGACATGCGTGCGGCGACGACCGCTTCAGGCCCGACCTTCCTCGCAGAGTTCACGTCGGAGCTGCAGGCACTCGGCGGCTACACGCAGGCGCAGGCGCTTGGGATCGCCGAGATCCTTCTGCCCGACGTCCTGACGTTCGACTACTCCAGCGCGGCCGGGTTCTTGAACGGCCGCCGCCTCCAGGACGACGTGATCGACATCTCGCTCAACCTGGTGACCAACGGAAAGATCACCGGCGACGGCGTCGGGACGCACGGCGACTTGCTCACCGATTTCCCCTACGTCGGCAATCCACACGTTTAGGAGAGGACGCATGAAAGCAATGGATCGCAGGACGTTCCTGAAACTGGCCGGAGCCGGATCCGCTGTGGCCGCGGCGGCGGCAATTCCCGCCGCGGGTGTCCTGTCGCTGACGGGCGGCAGGCTGAGCTTCCGAGCGACCGCGGGCGTGCCCGCCAGGCCACTGCCGGCATACGCCACCCAGATCGTGGAGGGAAACGTCGACCTGGCCCACGGCACAGGTGTCATCACCAGCCAGGTCTTCGCCGGTCACACCGAAGGCATCAGCGACGTCGCCTTGCCCGGCCTGTCGCGGGTCATTCGGGTCACGCAGGTCGAGCGGCAGGGCGCGGTGACACGGCTTCGCGGAGTTGTCGACGATCGCTCGTCGCTCCAACGAGGGGAGAGCGCGCAGGTCGAGGTTATCGTCGACCAGGCCCACCGAACGGTGGTGGCTCCGCTCGCCGCAGGTCGGGTGACCCTCGCTCTGGGGAATTGATGCGCTAGTGGGATAATCGGCTCGAACTGAGCCAGCCCCTGACCGCAGTCATACTCGCCGCCGGCCACGGCACCCGAATGCGGTCGCGGACTCCCAAGGTTCTGCATCCGATCTGCGGGCGCCCGATGGTCGACTGGGTGCTCCAGGCGGTCAACGATGCCGGCGTGAGCGACGTGATCGTGGTCGCCAACCCGCACCACGTGGAGCTGGCCGCGCATCTCGACGGTCGCGTCCGCCTTGTGTACCAGCGCGACCCCAGAGGCACTGCCGACGCGCTCAAGCAGATTCCCCAAGGCGAGCTGCGCGGGCGGACCGTGCTGGTGGTGAACGGCGACTCGCCGTTGCTGACCAGGGAAAGCGTCGAGAAGGTGATCCAGGCCCACCAGACGGCAAGGCGGCCGGCGACCATCGCCAGCGTCGAAGATCCGACCCGCGACGACGGGCGGATCGTCCGGAATGCGGACGGCTCGCTGGAACGCATCGTCGAGCGCAAAGACGCCACCGCCGACGAGCGCGCGAACCTGCACGAGTTCAACGTCGGCCTCTACTGCTTCGATGGCAGCCGCCTGATCGAGGAGCTGGACAAAGTCCGGGACCAGAACAAGGCCGGCGAGTTCTACCTGACCGACGTTTTCCAGCACCTGAAGCCGGTGAACGTGGTCCGGTTCGAGGATCCGCAGGAGGCGATGGGCGTGAAGGACCGCGTCCGGCTCGCACGGGCGACGGACATCCTGCGCCGCCGGCTGCTCGAGGGCCACATGCTGAGCGGCGTGACCATTGTCGACCCAGAAAGCACCTTCGTCGACACGACGGTGTCCATTGGCCAGGACACGGTGATCGAGCCGTTTACCGTACTCAGGGGCGATACGCACATCGGCGCCGAGTGCCGGGTCGGTCCGCACGTCTACCTGGACGGCGCCAGGCTCGGCGACCGCTCCGACTGCGGTCCGTTCGCCAAGCTAAGGCCGGGGACCGAGGTGGGTGAAGACGTGCACATCGGCAGCTTCGCCGAGCTCGTCAGGACCAGGGTCGGAAGGAACAGCAGGGTGCCGCACGTTTCCTACCTGGGCGACACCGACCTCGGTGAGGACGCCAACATCGGCGCGGGTACGATTACCGCCAATTTCGACGGCACGAACAAGAGGCGGACCGAGATCGGGGACGGCGCCTTCGTGGGCGTGGATACGATGCTGGTCGCGCCAGTCAAACTTGGCAAAGGCGCGCGCACTGGGGCCGGTTCGGTGGTCACGAAGGACGTGCCGGATGGCGCGACAGCCGTAGGAGTTCCAGCTAGGGTGGTGCGGAGGAAGGAGTGATCGGCAGGCTGCAGACGGCGGTCGAATACACAGGGACGGACACGTCCCCGTGGGGCGAGCTCAAGCTGATCTCCGGCTCCGCCAACCCGAAGCTCGCCGCCGGCATCGCCGAGATCCTTGACGTGCAGCTCACCGACCCTCGTTTGCGCCACTTCCCCGACGGCGAGATCGACGTGAAGATCGAGGAGTCGATGCGCGGTCACGACGTCTTCGTGATCCAGCCGACCAGCCCGCCAGTAAACGAGCACCTCCTGGAGCTGTTCTTGATCCTGGACGCGCTCCGCCGCGCCTCGGCGGGCCGCGTCACAGCCGTCATTCCTTATTACGGATACGCGCGCAAAGAACGCAAGACCCAGCCACGAGAGCCCATCTCGGCAAAGCTGATCGCGAACTTCATCACGCTTGCCGGCGCGGATCGGCTGCTCCTGTTCGACCTGCACGTGGAAGCAATTGAGGGCTTCTTTGACGTGCCCACCGACCATCTCTCTCCGCACCGCATCTTCTCCGAGTACCTGAAGACGCTGGGCCTGAAGCACATGACCATCGTCGCGCCCGACGCGGGCGGCGGGCGGCGCGCGGAGGCGGTGGCCAACGATCTTGGCGCGCCGATCGCGTTCGGCTACAAGCGCAGGCCCGACGAGCAATCGGTCGAGGTGATCGCGGTCTCAGGCGATGTGGAGGGCCGTGACTGCGTGGTCGTCGAGGACATCATCACCACCGGTGGCACGGTGTCCAAGCTGGCCGTTGCGCTGCGCCAGCAGGGCGCCAAGCGCGTGCTGATAGCGGCGACTCATCCGGTGTTGACGGGCGACGCGGTCGCACGGCTGAAGAAAGCCGACGTGGAAGAGGTGATCGTGACCGACACGATTCCCATCGCCGCTGAGAAGATGGGCCCACCACTCAAAGTGCTGTCGGTAGCGCCCCTGCTCGCTGAAGCGATCATCCGGGTCCACGAAAACCGGAGCGTCAGCGAGCTCTTCAGATAGCCATCTCGCCATGACCGGAATCGAGCTGATCGAGCTCATCGTCCTGATCGCGTGCTTCTTCATCGCCGCCCTGGCCAGCGGCACCGAGACCGCGCTCACGTCGGTCGGCCGCCTTCGTGTCCGTTTCCTCGCCGAGCAGGGCAGCCAGGCGGCGGCGATTCTCCAGCGCCTTCGCGCCGACCCCAACCGCTTTCTTTCCACCGTCCTGTTCACCAACACGCTGGCCCTGATCGTCGCGTCGACTGCCACGGCGCTGATGAGCGACGAGATCCTCGCGCGGATCGGCCTGTCCTCGGGCTGGCGGCTGTGGCTGACCCTGCTGATCTCGTTGCTGCTGTCGGTCGTCCTGCTGATCCTGGCCGAGGTGACGCCGAAAACCCTTGCCATCGCGAATGCCGAGCGTTGGGCGCTGGCGGCGGCCGGTCCCGTCGACCGAATAGCGGGCTTCCTGAGCCCGATCCTCTGGGCGGTGACGTTCATATCGCGAGGCCTCACCGGCGGCCGCGCGGCGCGCGCGCCCTATCTGACTGAGGAAGAGCTCCTCACCGTGCTTCATGTGTCGGAGGAGCAGGGTGTGATCGAGGAGCAGGAGCACCAGATGATCCACGGGATCATCGAGATCGGTGACAAGACGGTGCGCGAGGTCATGATCCCCCGCACTGACATCGTTGCCGTCGAGCACGGCGCCCAGCTGCGCGACATTGCCCGCCTCTTCAAGCAGCATCGCCACACGCGCCTGCCCGTGTACGAGGAAAACATCGACCACGTCATCGGGCTGATCCACACCAAGGACCTGCTTCTCTTCTACACGCTGTCGTCATCGCGAAAGTTCGAGATGGACAAGGTGCTGCGGCCGATCGAGTTCACGCCGGAACAGAAGAAGGTCGACGAGCTGCTCAACGACATGCGCGTCAGAAAGCAGCACATGAGCATCGTGGTCGACGAGTACGGCGGCACCGCCGGCCTGGTGACTCTCGAGGACCTTCTTGAAGAGATCGTCGGCGAGATCCGCGACGAGTACGACACCGCCGAGGAGGATCTGCTCACGCTGCTCAACGAGCACGAAGTTCGCGTCGACGCTGGCTTTCCCCTCGAGGAGCTGAACGAACGACTGCATCTGGGCATCGAGGAGTCGGGCGATTACGACTCGGTCGGCGGCTACGTCCACGCGATGCTGGGCAAGATCGCCGAGGCCGGCGATTCTTTCCAGACGAGCTCGGCCAGGTGGGTCGTGGAGAAGGTCAAAGGCCGGCGCATCGAGACTGTCCGCCTGATCGCCAAGCAGCCGTGGCCGGACCCGGCCTTCGGCCGGGACGGATCGCAGCCGAGCCGTTCGGTTACCCCGTTGGAGGAAGAGACTGGCCACCTACCGTGATAGCGCCGTCGTCCTGCGCAAGCTCGACTACGGCGAGGCGGACCGCATCTTCACTCTGCTGACACGCACGCACGGCAAGGTAGGCGCGATCGCGAAAGGTGTGCGGAGACCGTCGTCGAAGCTGGGCCCGTCGCTGGAGCTGTACGGGCACGTGGATGTGCTGCTGGCCAGAGGCCGAGGTGAGCTCGATGTCGTAGCCCAGGTCGCCCGCCTGCCGGGCTACCGGATCGAGGGCGACGTCGAGCGGATGGCCCACGCCGCGCTGATCGCCGAGCTCGCCGAGCGGGTGTGTGAGGACCGGCACCCGGTCGACGGGGTGTACGAGCTCACGGTTTCGGCGCTGGGCGAGCTGGCTCGCGAGTCGGATCCGCGCCGGGCGTCGGCGTGGTTTCTGATGACCGCGCTGGACCTGCTCGGCTACGCGCCGCAGCTCATCTCCTGCGTGTCATGCGGGCGGCCGCTGCCGGCCAAGCCGGCAGCGTTCAGTGCCGAGGCGGGCGGTTTCCTTTGCGATCAGTGCGCGCTCTCAGGCATGGACCTGGTTCCGCTGGCTGCGGTCAAGGTCCTGCGGCTGATGGCCGCCGCCGACCTCGAGACGTATCGCCGTTTGAAGCTGGAGCCGGCGCTGATGAACTCGATCGAGGGAGTTCTGCAGGGTCAGCTCGAGCACCACCTCGACCGTCGAATGAAGTCGCTGGCGTTCCTGAATCAGCTGCGCATGGTCCAGTAATACAGGTCTCGAAGCGCGCCGATCATTCCGCTGTGAAGCGCGTCGTGGTCCGTCATCGCGGTGAAGATCCGCCAGGCCGGCCACAGCTCGCCCCAGTTCGTCCGACGCGGCTGATCGAGGCTGTCCTCACTCTCGTGGCGCAGGTCCTGGCTGAGCAGGTCGAAGCCTCGCTCCAGCAGTTCTCCGGCACCGGATACGTCGTGCGGGATCTCGATCTCGGGGAAGGTGAGCCGGGCCGCGCCATACGCCCACTCGTGGTACATGAGCCTCGTCGTGCCCACGTGCACGACCTGCCAGGCGATGGACGTCAGCGGAGCCGGAACAGGGTCTGGGATCGCGTAGTCATAGGTCCAGTGGCCTGGCCTGTCCTCGTAGACAGTCCAGGCTTCGGGAACCGGCTTCCAGAAGAACTCGTCGTCTGTCAGTCCCTCGAGACGGCGATGCAGCCGCATGTATGCCTTCTCCATGGTCGCGGCCAGCAGAGCGCGGCGGCTCACGCCCTCGATTCTCGCCCCTGCTAGGTTTCTGCCATGCCCGTAAAGAGGGAAGACGTGATGGAAAAGGTCGTGGCGCTGGCGAAGCGGCGCGGCTTCATCTATCCATCAAGCGAGATCTACGGCGGACTGTCTGGCTTCTACGACTACGGGCCCTATGGAATCGCGCTGAAGCGGGCGATCCGCGACCTGTGGTGGCGGCACATCGTCGACCTGCGCGATGACGTGGTCGGCCTCGAGTCGACGCTGATCATGCCCGAGGCGGTCTGGGAGGCCTCGGGCCATCTGACCAATTTCGTGGACCCGCTTCGCCAGTGCCTGGGAAAGTGCAAGAGGCGGTGGCGCGCCGACCAGATCACCGGCGAGAAGTGCCCCGAATGCGGCGGGCCGCTCGACGACGCGCGCATGTTCAACCTGATGTTCAAGACGCATGTCGGGCCGGTGGAGGACCGCGCGTCCGAGGTTTACCTGCGACCGGAGACGGCGCAGGGCATGTTCGTCGATTTCAAGAACGTTATCTCGTCAACCCGTGTGCGGGTGCCCTTCGGCATCGCCCAGCAGGGCAAGGCGTTCCGCAACGAGATCACGCCGGGCAACTTCGTCTTTCGGGTCCGCGAGTTCGAACTGATGGAGCTCGAGTACTTCGTTCGGCCGCGCGAAGACGACGAGTGGTTCGACTACTGGCGCAAGGAACGGCTGCGCTGGTACACCGAATCGCTGGGCATCAACTCTTCGCGTTTGCGGTATTACGACCACCCGAAGGAATCGTTGTCCCACTACTCGAAGCAGACGACCGACATCGAGTACGAGTTCCCGTTTGGGTGGGGCGAGCTGGAAGGGATCGCCGACCGGACCGACTACGACCTGGCGGTGCACCAGGAGAAGTCGAAGCAGGACCTC
>DATEGL010000168.1:0-3079 GCA_035280145.1 Candidatus Dormiibacterota bacterium
GAGGCCCGCGACAGGCCGTAGACCAGCAGCGTTGCACCGGCGGTCACCGCCGCCGCGCCAGGGAGGTCCAGGCGGCCGCGTCTGACGGTGGCTCCGACCAGGACACGAGGTGCGACCAGGGCGAGCACGATGCCGACCGGGACGTTCACGAACAGGATCCACCGCCACGAGAAGTAGTTCGTGATCACTCCCCCGAGCAGGAGGCCGAGCGCGCCGCCAGAGGCGGACACGGCCGAGTAGACACCGAGAGCGCGGTTCCTTGCCGGGCCTTCGGCGAACGTGTCGGCCAGCAGCGACAGGGCCGTCGGCGCGACGATCGCAGAGCCTACTCCCTGTGCAGCGCGGGCGATGATGAGAGCGCTGGATGTCATGGCCAGTCCGCCCGCCAGCGAGCCTGCTGTAAACAGCAGCGTGCCAAAGACGAACATGCGCAGGCGGCCGAACAGGTCACCCGCCCGGCCGCCGAGGAGGAGGAGTCCGCCGAACGCGATCGCGTACGCGTTGACCACCCATTCGAGGTCGGTCGCGGTGAATTTGAGCGCGTGCTGGATGGAAGGCAGCGCGACGTTGACGATCGCCACGTCGAGCACGACCATGAGCTGAGCGACGGCGATGACAGCCAGAGCGAAGCCGAGAGGGCGAGACGAGGTGCGACTGGACATTGATTCCTCCTTGGTGTCGGGTGCGGTGGTGAGCCGCAAGAACTGGCTGATCCCGATCAGCTCGAACTGGATGCGCTCGTAGCGCGGAAACGCCGGCGCGGCGTTCGCAAAGTCGATGACCTGCGGCGCGGTGACGCGATGCCTGCCGCCGGCATAGGTGATCTCCGCTTCACCGGCGGCGAGGACGTTTCGGTACCAGGCGGCGTGGTCGCTGAAGGTCAAGGGAACGACGAAGCCGGTGCTTGTGGGGCGCATGCCCAGCGGGCTTGCGTACATTCGGCCCGTGCGCCGGCCGCGGTGGTGGAGGATGCCGATGATGGGGTTCCAGCGCCGACCGGCGATCAAGAGCACGAGCGGGTTGACGATTCTGGCAGCGAGCCGGACGGCGGTGCGGGCTCGAGGCCCTAGGTGGAGCGTGTGTTTGGTTTTCATGGCCCAAGGACGAGCCAGCACGGCGTGTTGTGACGCGTCCAGCCGATGTCACATTCGGCCGAGCAATCTCGTCCTTGCTTGAGGTGATCGCGTGATCGACAGCTCGGGATTCAACGAGGCGTGGGCGGAGCACCACGGTTTTCTGCTCGACGTTGCCTACCGCCTGCTCGGCAGCTACAGCGACGCCGAGGACATCGTGCAGGAGGCTTTCTCGCGCATGCTGCGGAGTGACCTCGACCCGATCGAGGATGTGCGCGCGTGGCTCGTGGTCGTGGTCAGCCGGCTATGCCTGGACCAGCTGCGCTCGGCCAGGGTGCGGCGCGAGGCTTACATCGGCCCCTGGTTCCCCGAGCCGCTGCTGCAAGCCGCGGGCGAGTCAGCTGATCCGGCTGATGTCATCACGCTCGACGAGAGCGTGCGCATGGCGATGCTGATCGTGCTCGAACGTATGTCTCCGGCTGAGCGTGTGGTGTTCGTGCTCCACGACATCTTCGAGTTCCCGTTCGAGAAGGTGGCGGAGATGGTCGCCCGCACACCGGCTGCGTGCCGGCAGCTCGCCACCCGCGCGCGACGAAGAGTCAAGGAAGAAGCCGGCAACCACCGGTTCAAATTCGACCGCGGCGAACAGCAGCGCGTCGTCGACGCCTTCATCGCCGCCTGCGCAAGCGGGGACGTCAACCAACTTCTGCCGCTGCTCGACCCATCGGTGATCGGATGGGCGGACCTTGGCGGGATGCTGCCGGCGGTCCGGACTCCGAACGTGGGGATCGACGCGGTCGGCAACGGCCTCTTGCGCTTCTTCAGCAGCGCGTCGGGGACGACGATGGAAGCCCACGACATCAACGGCGAGCCAGGCGTCGTCGCGTACCGAGCCGGCGAGGTGGCCGCGGTCCTGGCGCTGACCGTGAAGCAAGGCAGGATCACCCGCGTCTACGCCGTCGTCGACCCACACAAGCTCGAGCAGGTCAAGCGAGCGCTGGGCGGCTGATTCCCCGTCTATATACCAGCACCGGCGAATCGATCGGGCGTTGAAACCCGGGCTCGCCTGACCTAGGAGTGCATCCTGATGCCCAGCTCGTCGATGTGCGCCAGCAGGTCACGAGGATCGTCATACACGCGATACGCTCCGGCCGTCTGCAGCTCCTCCCGGCCGTAGCCGCCTGAAAGCACTCCGATCCCCAGTGCCTGGGCGCGCCGGGCTGCGAGCATGTCCCAGACGCTGTCGCCGACGACGAAGGTGTCGGTGATCGGGCGGCCAAGGGCCAGCGCCGCCGCGATGAACAGGTCCGGGTTTGGTTTGGCGTAGGCGACTCTGTCACGGGTCACGACGGGCACTCCTTGCGGCAGCTTGAGGAGGATCAGCGAAGCCTGCGTGGCGACATCGCCCCCGCTGGTGGCGATCGCCCACGGCACTCGAGCCTCCGTGAGCGTGTCGAGCAGCTCCTGCGCGCCTGGCAGCGGTCGCACCTCGCTGATCCGCCTCTCGTAGCCCTCGTCGTGCAGCCTACGTAGGCGGTCCGCCTCGGCCGGACTGATGTCGCGGCCGGTCTCGCGGGCGAGCGCGCGAACGAACAGGCCGCCGCTCATCCCGATGCGCCTGTGGATCCGCCAGATGGAGAGATGGATGCCAGCGGCCTCGAGTGCCTCCCGCCACGCGAGCACGTGCTGGTAGACGCTGTCGACGAGTGTTCCGTCCAGATCGAAGAGCACGGCCGGACGGTCGCTGGGTCGCGCGCCCACAGCCGTGACCCTAGTCGATCACCGCGGGGTTGCGCGCCTTGAAGACCCTGAACAGGATGGCAAGCGACGGAATCAGCAGCAGCATACCCACGCTGATGACGACGATCAGCGCGTCGAGCGTCGAAGCGGGCGCTGCCGCCGCGTCGATCGTGAGGGTGGGCGGAATCAGGTAAGGCCACTGCCCGACCGCCCACGCCCACAGGACGAGAACGACCTGGGCGGCCACTGCGAAGCGCGCGACCCTT
>DATEGL010000169.1:0-12790 GCA_035280145.1 Candidatus Dormiibacterota bacterium
GCTTGCCACAAGCCCTGGTCGCCGTGCGAGACTGCGCCAGGATCCGATTTCCGCAGGAGGCCAAGGAGGTGCGCCCTCGCCCAACGACCGCCGGCCGTTAGCCGACTTTTATTTCGTGCTTGGCGTCCCGCCTGACGCCACAGAGGCCGAGCTGCACGCCGCCTGGCGGCGGCAGCTCAAGTACTGGCATCCAGACCGCGGCAACCATCCGGACGCGCTCGAGCACGCGAAGTTGATCAACCTCGCCCACGATGTCCTGACCGACAGCACCAAGCGGGCGGCATACGATCGGCAGCGAGCGGCCGCCGGCTGGCGTCCGTCCACGTCGGCGCCGTCCTACAGCCGCCCGGTCCAATGGCGGACCGTCAGCCACGAGGGACCGCCGCGCGCACCGGAGGGATTCGACCGCCACGGTTTCGTTGCCCGACTCGAGGAGATGATGAACCGAGGCCGGCTGATGATCGAGAAGCGCAAGGACCTCGCCTCGGCGTCGAAATGGGAGGCACAGACTCAAGCCCTGCTGCGAGATGAGCTGGGCGATCATCCGTACACGAAGCGTTTCGGAGAGGCGCTGGGTCAACCGCGGCCCGAAGGACTGGTGGCAGCGTACGGGGTGCTGTGGGCCGCGTATGAGGATGCGCTCAAGGGTGATTTGAAGCCCGTGAAGGAAAAGCACCCGGCCTGAGCCGGCTTCAGCATGGTTTATGTCGCGTTTCTGAGGGGCATCAACGTCGGCGGGAACTCCATCGTCTCGATGGCCGCCATCAAGTCGGCACTCGTCGACCTCGGCCTTACAGATGTGCGGACGTACATCAACTCAGGCAACGTCATCTTCTCGACCCGAACGTCGGATGACCGGACGCTCGCGGCAAGGATCGAGAAAGCGCTCGCGAAGCACACCGGCATGCCAATCAAGGTGCTGGTCATGGACCACAAGGGCCTGAAGAGGCTGGTCAAGGCGATCCCACGCGACTGGGTCGACGACAAGACCATGCGCACCTACGTCCTTCTTTTATGGAAGAAGCTCGACACCCCCGGGATCCTGGCACATCTGCCGGTCAGGCCGGGGGTCGACAACGTTCGGTACGCGCCTGGGGCCGTGATCTGGCAGGTCGCCCGCAAGGACATCGGCAAGAGCCGCATGAACCGGCTCGTGGGCACGCCCGACTACAAGCAGATGAGCATCCGCAGCGCCAACACGATGCGCAAGCTCGACGAGCTGACCGCCACACCCGGGCTGAGCCGATCAGCGATCTCGGCGTCTGGTTCCACTTAGCATTTCGACGCGTATGAGTGTCTCGGACGCCCCGTCACAGGGCCAGGCGGCGGCCGCGAGCGAGCGGCGGCCGATAACCGTACTGTTTGCCGACCTCGCCGGCTCTACTTCTCTCGCCGAGCGTCTCGATCCCGAGGACTGGACAGCCCTCATCGGTGAGGCTTTCAGCTGCATGAACCAGACCGTCGAGCGCTACGGCGGGACCGTCGCCCGGCTCATGGGCGACGGAGTGCTCGCGTTCTTCGGCGCTCCGGTGGCCCACGAGGACGATCCGGAGCGCGCGGTCCGCTGTGGGCTTGACATGGTCCACTCCATCGATGAGCTTCCCGCCGCACAACAGGTGCTCGGGCCCGGCGTGCTGCGGGTTCGAGTCGGTATCAACACAGGGCCTGTCGTCGTGGGCATCGTCGGCACCGAATCCGCGCACGAGTACACCGCGATGGGCGACACGGTCAACGTCGCGGCTCGGCTCCAGGGCTCAGCTCGTCCAGGCACCGTGCTCGTCACATCAGCCACACACCGATTCGTTTCACCGCTGGTCGAGGCGGATGACGTCGGCCTCCTCGACCTCAAAGGCAAGACAGAAGCCGTGCACGGCTATGAGATAGCGGGGCTCAGGGCCGGCGCTGTCCGCACCCGCGGCGTGGCCGGGCTCCGATCTCCGATGGTCGGACGCGACGCGCAGCTGGCAAAGCTGGTGGAGGCCTTCGGTGTCGTGCGAGCGGGACAGGGTCGGGTGGCGTGCGTCCTTGGGGAGCCAGGCATGGGCAAGAGCCGGTTGCTGGCGGAGCTTCACGCACGGGTCGCGCAGATGGACCCCTCGGCGCGATGGATCGAGGGCCGATGCCTCTCATACGGCGAGACGATGCCGTACCACCTTGTGCTCGATCTCGTGCGCTCGATGATCGGCGTGCCCGCGACCGCAGACGAGGCACAGGTCGGCGCGGCGCTCGATGCCAGCCTCGGGAATCTGGGAGTTGACGGCGCACAGGAGATCTACGCCTACCTCGGTCACCTTCTGTCGGTGCGTCTCGACGCCGAAGCAAAGGCTCGTCTCTCCCTGGTCGAAGGTGAAACGCTCAAGCGTTACGTGTCGTCACTTGTGACTGTGCTTCGCAGTCTTTCCAACGAGGGTCCGGTGGTGCTCGTCTGCGACGACGTGCACTGGGCGGACGCGGCATCGGTTGACACGCTGCTGCAGCTGCTTGGGTCGATCCGGGCGCTGCCAATCCTGTTCATCGTCAGCTCGCGGGTCGAACGAGTGGCCACCGGATGGCGCCTGGTTGCGGGCGCCCGCGATGTTTTCGGAGATGCGCTGACCGAAATCCGACTTGACCCTCTGTCACTGAGCGACAGCCGAGACCTGGTTTCCAATCTCCTCACGATCGAATCGCTGCCGGACAAGGCGCGCGATGTAATCCTGGCCAGGGCCGAAGGAAACCCGTTCTTCGTCGAAGAGGTCATTCGCATGCTGATCGATCGCGGCGCGATCGTCCGCGAAGGTGAACAGTGGGTGGCCACGGAGCAGGTGTCCGGAGTCGAGATTCCCGACACGCTGCACGGCCTGCTACTCGCCCGCATCGACCGCCTGTCGCGCGACAGCAAGCGAACTCTCCGTGTTGCCTCAGTGATCGGCCGGCAGTTTGCGGTGACCATCCTGGAACGCCTTCTCGAAGCGAGGACCACGTGAGCGCTCGCGCCGAGCTGGGAACGCTCGAGGCAAGCGGACTCATCGAGATCGCCGCACTCCAGCCTGAGCTCGAGTACCTGTTCCGACACGCTCTCGTCCAGGAAGCTGCGTACGCGTCGCTCCTCAAGCAGGACAGGCGATCTCTGCATCGAGCGGCTGCGGAAACGATCCTGGCCCTCCACCCGGGACGCGAGCGTGAGCTGGCCGGCGTGATCGGCATGCATTTCGAGCAGAGCGGCGATGCCGCCAGCGCCGCGAGGTATTTGTTGCTCGCGGGAGACCACGCGTTCGAGCGATTCGCGAACCGGGAGGCGGTCGCTTTTTACATTCGAGCCTTCAACCTGGCCGACGAATCGCAGTTCGACGTCAGGCTTCGCGCGGCGGTCGGTTCCGCCAAAGCCGGGTGGACGATCAACGAGCAGGGGACCGATATCGGCCGCCTCGAGGCCGCGCTTTCAGCTGAGGAGAGCGCGGACCAGCGTCTGGTCACGGAGGCTTACTTCTGGATCGCTTTCCTGCGACGCGCCCGCGGCGAGGTGCCTGAGACGAGTTCGGAGTTACGAGTGGCCCTCGAACGCGGCGCGCGGCTTGGGGAGGCGCTCAACGACCCAGGCGCCGCTGCGCTGCCGAGGGCATTCCTGGGTTGGCTTTCCGCCGTGTCTGGAAACCTGCGGCAGGGCGCGCAAGACATGCGCGAGGCGCTGGAGGCGATCGAAGCCAGCGGCGACCACGTTTCCGCGGCGATCGTTTCCGATTTTCTCGCCATCGCGTACGCGCGTCTGGGTGAGTTCACGGCCGCCGAAGAGCTGCGCGAACGATCCTCCCGCCTGGCGGGTGAAGGCGATGAGATCGCCCGCATCGACGCCGACCTGGCGGCATCCGCGCTGCACCTCGAGCGGGGCGAGCTCGACGCGGCGTCAAAGCGAGCCCTGTCGTGCGCCGCTCGTGCCGAAGAGATCGGAGCGTACGCCTGCGTGATCGTCTCCAACGTGCTGCTTGCAGCGGCGACACTTGGGCTCGATGATCCAAACGGCGCCAAGGCGCCCCTGGAGCGCGGCATCGACCTGTCTCGGGTCACGAAGATGCCGCAGCTGCGCACTTTGACAGAGGCTCTTCTTGGGTCAGTCATGGTCCAGCTAGGCGATCTGCCTGGAGGAGTCGCGAACTGGGACGAGGCGCTGACCCGAGCGCAGGAGATGCACGACCGCTACGGAGAGGCCCAGACACTGTGGGCGCGTGGCCGCGCCAATCAAAAGCTCCCAAATCCTGACTGGGCTGCGGTCAACAGCGACCTGGATCATGCGATCGAGCTCTTCGAAGACATGGAGGCGCGGCCCTCGCTCGCCCGGGCCCTTCACGATCGGGCAGTTGCGCTGCGCGCACTCGGCCGGGCTCATGAAGCGGATGTGGCTCATCGCATGTCAATCGATCTCGCCAAAGAGCTGGGGCTGAAGGACAAGACGCCGGTCTGAGCTCGCTCGCAGCGATCAACCGGAGCCAGGGCATTGTCCTTGGTTTCTTCGCCGGCGCCGTCCTGGTGCTCATCGCGATTCTTGTCCTCGCCCCCGACGTCTACGGCGAAGAGCTGCACCTCGCCGAGGGTGCACGAATTGGCTATTCGGTGACTTTTATCGCCGCGCTGATCGTGTTCATCGCCTTCCTCGGACTCGGCGTGATGCGCCGCTGGCGCTGGATGTTCTGGCTGATCCTCGTCGCATTTATCGCCGGCGCGTTGCGTGTGCCGGCGTCAGTCCTCGAGCTGGCGGGCGTAATTCCGGCCGGCACTCCGGCCTGGTACGTGGCCCTTCAAGGTGCGATCGGCATCGTCCAGCTGGGCATCGGACTTGCGATGCTCCGGGGCTACCGAAAGGGCGGTGTCTGGGGCGCCTTCTGACCAGGATTACCGCCGGCATCGCGCAGGCGACGAAAAGCTTCAGAGAGAGAATCGGTACTCCACGACCGGCACTTCGATCCCCAGCTGGTACAGCAATGTGTTGACGTCGCCGTGATGCTGACGTTCGTGCAGGAAAACGTGCGCGAAGATGTCGCCCGGGCTGTACCCGAAAGGCGCGCCGTCCACGCTCATCTCGCGCCGCGTTAAGAGCTGCCCGTCACTCAGGGAGTCGAGGTACTCACGCGCGTGGCGGCGCACCCTGCGGCGATATTCGTCGAGCTCGGCCCATGACGTCACGTGCGACACCGGTTCGTCGGTGGTGCGAGTGGGGTCGGAAAGCCACCGGACGTAAGCCCAGTTGGTGTGCGCCAGCGCGTCACGCAGCGCCGGCCAGCCGGAGCCGGGCGCGGCCTTGATCAGCATCGCGTCGCCAAGCGGCCGGATCACGCTCTCGTACTTGCGCCAGCTGTAGTCGGTGAAAGCGAAGAGCTCTTCGATCGCGGCTCGGTCCACGCAACGATTCTGATCGCAGCCGGCCGGATGTTGTGTCAGGCGCGGTCGATGGCGGCGACCACCTTCGGGTCGATGTCGACGGCGAACGGTCCCTGTGGGTTGCCGACGATCCAGACGTGCAGCATGGGCGCCGCGCTGATGTCGATCGCCCCGAATGGGCACTGGGCGTACGGCGTCATGAGGCTGAACTCGAGCCCGAACGGCGTGAAGCAGATGTTTTGGTGCGCGTGCCACGCGGTGAGTGGGCCGCCAGGATCGGGGCCGAACTCGCCGAGCTTCGGCATCTGAAACATCGCACCCAACAACACCGGACCGTGGTGCGTGTTTGCGTACACGAGGCCTTGCGGATGATGCGGGTCCATCACGTATCCGGAACGCACGTACGCGTTGTTCAACCAGTGCGTCGACGGCAGGGTAGTGGAGCCGTTCGGTCGGTAGCCGGCGGCCCAGGCGCTGCGCCAGTCGCGGTACGGCGCGATCGCCACCGCGGTCTCTTCATAGAGACGGCTCGCGGCCGCTTGTTGCTCAGGAGTCGGCACGAGGTTCGTCGACTGCAAGACGGCGCCGGCGTGGGCATGCGCCGCGTTCGGGAACGCAAGATCGGCGATCCATACCACCGAGGTGCTCAGCACAATCAGGACCGGCAGGCCGGCGCTCAGCAATGTCCACCGCCACGTGCGATGCCCTGGAACACCTCGCACGGGCACGAGGATCATGCCCAACGCAGCCAGCTCGACCAGCTTGGACACGAGCCCGACCTGGTCAGGCGCCTCGCGACGGGTGGCTATATAGAAAAGGTAGGCGAGCACAGTCACCACGATCAGCATCGCCGAGGTCACCCGCCACCAGCGCCAGCCAACCACGGTCGCCAGCGTGATGAACGCGAGGCCGTTGAGCAAGAACAGGACCGAGGTGACCGGGTCGGTGTTCAAGTGGTCGGGGATCAGCGCGAGGTGTATGCCGCCGCTGACCGCCAACAGGACTGCGGCGATCTGCACGGTGGCTCCAGCCGCGCGGTGTCGCGCGCTCCGGCTGACAGCGAAGACCGCGGTCAGCAGCGCGATGAGCCCTCCAACAAGACCGATGGCGTGCGATGGGGCAACGTCGTACATCGCCTCCTAGCCTTGCCCGACCGGCTAAGAGCGCGATAAGAACCTCGAGATCAGAGAAGTTCGGCGAGGAGATTCGCTGCCCGCTGCGCCGTGCCCGACTCGACCTCGGCGAAGTCGACAGGCTCCTTCACCAGCGAGCGAAGCGCGTCGGCGACGTTTTCTGGCGTCGCCTGGTCGAAGTCCATGCACCTCCCCGCGCGGTACTGGTCCAGGCGGTGCCGGACGTGGAAGTTCTGCTCGCAGTGGTCGCGGAGCGGGAGGTAGAGAAATGGGCGCCGCGCCGCCGCCAGCTCCATCGTCGTGCTCAGTCCGCCCTGGGCAAGCGCGACGTCGCAGGCAGCCAGCCGGCGGTTCAGGTCGGGGAGGAAGCCCTCCACCTCGACACCGTCGATCGGGGGCAATACGCTGGGCTCGACTCGAGGACCCGCGACCGCAATCATGCGGAAGCCGGGAATGGCCGCGCGCGCCGCCGGGTACGCCTCCATCAAGCGTGCCAGCAGCTCGACGCCGACACCGGAACCGCCGACCGATGCGATCGCGACAAGGTCGTCCGGCCCGTAGCCAAATTCCTCGCGCAGCGATTCTCGATCCAGGTCCTGAGTGCGGTCTACGCCGAGGATGTAGCCGCCGGTGAACTGGTAGTGCTGCTCGGTCCATGTCCGGATGTTGGGGAGACCGGGGCCGAAATCGCCGGGCACGACGTCCTGCGGGCGACCGATAAAGATTGCTCGGTCGCGCACCCTGGGAAAGCGCTCGATCTGCTCGATCATCTCGGCGTTGTAGTCGGCGGTCAGAAAGACATCCCGCTCACCGCGCTCCGGCATCGGGAGCCAGGCCACGATGTCGGTCAGCCACGCGTAGGCGGCCGTCTTCAGCTCGGGGTTCTCGTGGAGGTAGTAGTCCAGTTCCCACGCCTCGTCTCCGATCCATAGGTCGTAGTCGCGAGACCGCACCGCCTCGAGGAAGACCATGAAGTTGAAGAGCAGGATCTCGTCCATTCGGCGCCACGCCTCGAACACGTGCAGCCGGTGCGGCCCCGATTCGTGCTCGATGTGCGCGGATTCGCTTGCGAGATATTTGCTCGAAGGGTGAATGCGCTCGCGGTGCGCCGCCAGGAGCCGCGTCACCGGATCCTGGGCCAGCCACTCGATCTCGAGGCCGGGCACCATCTTGCGCAGCGCCTGGGCGATGGCCACGTCGCGGCGGGCGTGGCCGAGGCCGATCGGCGAGGAGACGAACAGCGCTCGCCGCGGTCGGCGCAGACCCCGCCTTCGCGCCGGAGCAGGCGTGGCGGGCAGGAGGAATTCCTGAAGCGCGAGATTCACCGCCACCGGTTCGCGTGCATGAGGGAAGTGGCCTGACTCCTCCATCGTCAGGAGTCGCCCGCCGGTCAGCTCGGCGAGGGCGGCACCATTGGCGTGGGGAACGATCTCGTCGTCGTCGCCGTGGATGACAAGTACGGGGCATTTGACCTGCGCGGCGAGCTCGATGCTCCGCTCCTCGTCGAGGGTTGTCGCCCGTTCGGTCGCGATGAGCATCTCGGGCGTCCCCTCAAGGCCCCACCCCACTGTGTCCTCGATCTGCTTCGTCGAGTGCGGCTCCGGCAGGCAGTGGCTGAAGAAATGCTCGAGGAACCCGCGGTAGTCCTTCGTCCAGTAGCCTGCGTTGTACTTCTGCCAGCCGTCGTAGTCCTCGAACTTCGTGTCGAAGAGCCGGCCCCGTGCTTCGAGCAGCGGCCGCCAGGGAGGCATGTGGACGGCCGGTCCGATGAAGACGACCGACCTCACACGCTCCGCATGTTGGCCGGCCAAGATCAGCGCCCAGCGACCGCCGGCCGAAAGAGAAACCAGGGACGCGATCTCTGTGTGGGTGTCATCCATCACGGCGAGTGCGTCAGCGACGAACTCTTCGTCGTTGTATGCCGCGGGACCGGTGGGCCGATCGGAAAGCCCGTTACCCCGCCCGTCCATGGTCAGGACCTTCGAATGACGCGCCAGGTGCGGGACCTGGAACTTCCAGAAGCGCGAGTGGATGATGGACCAGGTCGGCATGAGGAAGACCGTCGGCTCGCCTTCGCCGAACAGCTCCCAGTGCAGTCGCACGCCATCCCGCATGGTGTAGCCGTCGCGATCAGGCAGCCTGGCTCTCATCACCCACTCTTCGCTACAGAATTCTCTGCCGGTTAAGGCCGCGCCTCGTAGACATTGTTGAAGGGCGTCTGCGCGACACGGCGGAAGCGCGTGAAGCCGCCCGCGGTCACGACATCATGGATGCGCGCCTCACCCGCCTGGGCGCCGAGCGCCAGCCCGGTTTCCTGCGACAGCGAGCTGGGCGTGCACAGAAGGGTCGAGAACGCGTAGTAGGCGCGACCCACAGGGTTGAGGTTGTCCTCCACGTGGTCGCCGGCCACCGGCTCGACGATCATCCACGTACCGTCAGGCGCGAGCGCCTGGCGCACGTGACGGGCGGCGCCGACCGGATCGCCCATGTCATGCAGGCAATCGAACATCGTGACGAGGTCGTAGCCCGTGCCCGGGAACGACGCGGCCGGGGCGACCTGGAACTTGATTCGGTCCTTCAACCCCGCAGCAGCCGCCTTCTGGTTCGCCAGGTCGATCGATTCTTTGTGGTAGTCAAAGCCGTTAAACTGCGAGCGCGGATACGACGACGCCATGAGCCTTGTCGAGGCTCCCAGGCCGCAGCCAACATCCGCCACCCTGGCCCCGACACGCAGCCTGGCTTCGACGCCGTCGAGCGCCGGCAGCCAGCTCGACACCAGGTTCGCGTTGTAGCCAGGCCGGAAGAACCGCTCACAGCCGGTTGCCACGCCCGGGTCGTGCTGGTGCCAGCCGAAACCGGACCCGGTCTGGAAAGAGGTTTCGATCTGCGCGATGGACCGCAGCGTCGCCGTCGCCAGCTCGAACGCGCCGCCGACAAATGCGGGGCTCTCCTCGTTGGCCAGCACAAGCGCCTGCTCCGGCGCCAGCTCGTAGGTCTGCGTGGTGGCGTCATAGGCGACGTAGCCTCCGGCCGCCTGCGCGTTCAGCCACTCGCGCACGTACCGCTCGGCCAGCCCCGTCTTCTCAGCGAGCTGCGCCGATGACATCGGGCCCGCGCCGGCCATCGCCTTGTACAGACCAAGCTTGTCGCCGATCACGATGAGTCCGGCGTTCACGGTCGCACCGAGCTCACCGACGACCTGCCCGAGAAACGCGTTGAGCTTCCCCTCGTCGATCGCTACTGTCTGAACAGCCATTCTTGAAACCTCCGGATTTGGGATGGTCCGACCGTAGGAGCACGCATCTGGGCATCGCATCAGGGACCCCACCTAGTTCTTCGAACCCGGCGCCATTGCGGGCGCTGGTAGGTCGCGACTCGCAGCTGGCCGCGCTGCGGGAAGCGCTGGCGTCGGCACGGCTGGGCAAGAGCTCGCGGGTGCTGATTCGCGGCGAGGCCGGGATCGGCAAGAGCGCGCTGCTGGAGCAGGCTCGCGCCGACGCTCAGTCGATGCGGCTGCTGGCGGCCCGCGGCGTCGAGTTCGAGGCCGACGTTCCCTTCGCAGGCCTCAACGAGCTGCTGACGCCCACCCTGCAGCTCCTCGATCGCCTGCCCGCCGTTCACGCCGCGGCCTTGAGATCGTCACTCGGGCTCGGCGAGCGAAACGAGGCTGACCGATTGATCATCGGCGCGGCGACGCTCGGCCTGATCGCCGCCTACGCTGACGAAGCACCGCTCCTGATCACGATCGACGACGCACAGTGGCTCGACCGGGCGTCGGCGGAGGCAATTGGATTTGCCATGCGCAGGCTGGTCGCCGACCCCGTGGCGATCCTGATTGCGATTCGAGAGGGCGAGGATTCGCCTCTACTCGCGGCGGGACTGCCCGAGCTGACCCTCGGCGGCCTCGACGAAGGCGCTGCACGGCAGCTCCTCGCACTCGACTCGATCGATCAGGTCCGCCGCCTCGTCGCCGCCACAGGCGGAAACCCGCTGGCCATGCTCGAGCTCAGCCGAGAAGCGGTCCATCTCACCGGACCGTCTTACGACAGCCTGCCGGTGTCCACCAGCGTCGAGAGAGCCTACCTCCGTCGTGGGGAAAGGCTGTCCGCGGAGGCGCGGCGAGCCCTCTTGTTGATGGCGGCGTCGGGTGCCCCGGAGGTCGGGCTTTTGCGCCGGGCAGCGGTCGCTCTGGGACTCCAGACGACTGCCGTCGACGAGGCGGAGGCAGCGACCGGCCTGGTCACCGCGCGAGCCGGCACAGTCGAGTTTGTTCATCCACTGGCTCGAGCTGCGATCTACCACGCTGCGTCGCCTGCCGAACGGCGGGAGGCACACAGGGTGCTCGCCGTCGCCACGACAGATCCAGAGGACGGGGATCGCCGTGCGTGGCACCTGGCGGCAGCCGCAACCGGATGGGATGCATTCGCGGCGGACGCGCTGGACGGCGCTGCTCGCCGAGCTCGTGCGAGCTCGGGCTACGCCGCCGCAGCGAATGCATGGTCCGAGTCGGCGCGCCTCACGGAGCAGACCGACGTACGCGTGACCCGCTTGTTTGCCGCGGCCGAGAGCGCGTGGCTCGGAGGACTGTCGCAGCTCGCCGTCGAGTTGTCCGATTCGGCGCGGCCGCTCGCAAGCACACCGGAGCTCCGCGCGGACATCGACAACCTCCGCGGTCAGATCGCGATTCGTCGCGGCTCCGTGGGCGACGGACTCCGGTTGATGGTTCAAGCGGCTGACACGATCGAGCCGGCCGACAGGCTCAAGGCGATCCGCATCCTGTCCGACGCGACTGTCGTGACGCTCGGCGCCGGCAATCCGACCGAGATGCTGGACATCGCGCGCCAGGCACTCAAACTTCTGCAGCCCGACGATCCACCCGAGACGGCGGTTTTTGCGAAGGCCGCGTACGGAAGCCTGGCGATCATCGCCGGGCAGGGTGCCGATGGAACCCGGCACCTCCACGAATGCGTCGTTCTGTTTGACGCGATTCCTCGCGACAGCACTGACCCGCTCATCGCCCAATGCGCCGGCATTGTGGGTCTGTTTCTGCGCGAGGCGGACACGGGCCGCGAGCTGTTTGCGAGGGCTCTCGAGCGGGCTCGATCGCACGCGCCGACCGCCGCGCTGCCGATCGTTCTGATGATGCTCGCGCGCGACGCCGCCGCCACCGACCAGTGGCAGGTCGCGCGCGCCAATTACGAGGAGTCGGTGCGGGTCGCGCGTGAGACCACGCAGCTGATCATCGCGGCTGGAGCACTGGCAGGCCTGGCGTGGCTCGATGCGCTGGAAGGTCGTGAGCAGGAGTGCCAGGCTCGTTCGGCGGAGGCGCTGGCGCTGTCGGACCAGTACCAGATGAGTCTCTACAAAGCCTGGTCGATGATTGCTCCGGGCCAGCTCGCGCTCGGCCTTGGACGGCCGGAGGAAGCGCTGAAGCGTTTCGAGCTCTGTCAGGAATTCCTGGCGGCAATATCGTTTACCGACCCCGACCTGTCGTGTGCTCCCGACATCGTCGACGCGCTTGTTCGTCTGGGACGTACCGAGGATGCGCGACACGTCGCGACGGAGTACAGCTCCGCTGCCCAGGCAAAGGGACAGCCGTTCGCGCTGGCGCGCGCGGCAAGAGCCCGGGCGCTGGTCGCCGGGGACTCCAGCTTTGCGACCGAATACGAGGCGGCGCTGCGGCATCACGAAGGCACGCCAGACCTCTTCGAGCGCGCCCGCACGCAGCTCTATTTCGGCGAACGCCTCCGCCGCGCGCGGCGGCGAGTTGACGCCCGGCATCACCTGCGCGAGGCGCTCAAAGCGTTCGATCAGCTGGGCGCCGCCCCGTGGGGTGAGCGCGCTTTGAGCGAGCTGCAGGCAAGCGGAGAAACGGCGCGGGTGGGCGACGAGCGCTACCGGCAGCAGCTGACTCCGCAGGAGCTTCAGGTCGGGCTTGCGCTGGCCGAAGGCAAGACGACCCGCGAGGCGGCCGGGCAGCTGTTCCTCAGCCCAAAGACGGTCGAGTACCACCTTCGCCACGTCTACGACAAGCTCGAGATCCGCTCCCGCGATGAGCTGCGCAAGAAGCTGCTGGCAGCGCGTGGCTCAAGCGCCGTTCAGCTCGCGTTGATGTTCACTGACGTCGCCCGTTCGACGAGCCTGGTGGAGGCGATCGGCGACGCGGCGTGGCGAGACCTGAGCGCATGGGTGGACGGCGAGCTCAGACGCAGCTTCCACGAACATCATGGCCGCGAAGTCGACCACGCCGGCGACGGATTCTTCGTCGTGTTCGATTCAGTGCACGACTCGATGGAGTGCGCCAA
>DATEGL010000170.1:0-43508 GCA_035280145.1 Candidatus Dormiibacterota bacterium
CTGGGTCAGGCAGGCAGGCTCGCCCATCGCCTACGAGACGTGGGCTTTGAGCTCGATTCCGAAGGGAGCTTGCGGGTCGACCACGGTGAGCGCGACCCAGACCTCGCCGCAATCGGTGGGCGGGGTCATCAACCTGAGCACGGTGACCACTGGCTGCACCACGCCCTCTTACCGATACTGGGACTATCCCAGCCAGGCCGGCGTGGGGCTGAATGCGGTGTGGACCATGCTGCGCGACTACAGCACGACTGGAACCTACGGCTGGAACACCGCAGGCTACAAGCCGGGGACGCAGAGCATCGTCGTGCATGTCCGCCAGGCCGGCTCGACAGCCGCATACGACACCGACGGCATGATTTCCTTCAGCCTTACAGGTTGCTCGTCGGCCACGCTCTCGGCGTCGCCCAGCTCGCCGCAGCAAATCGGAAGCACAGTCATGTTGATCGCCAGCTCGAGCGGCTGCAGCACGCCGCTCTACCAGTTCTGGGTGTATCAACCAGGCCTCGGCTGGAGCATGGTCCAGGCCTACAGCACCACGGCGACCTTCAACTGGAATACGCAGGGCATCATCGCGCCCGGGACATACGCGTGGGTCGTGTTCGTGAAGCAACAAGGGTCGGGTAGCGATGACGACACGTACGCGCTGTTCAGCGACACTATCTCATGAATCGATACAGCGCTCGACTTGACTCGACCTGACCTCGTGACTAGAGTGTCCGGGCCGACATCTCCCAAAAGATGCCACTGCCCCAGCCCCGCCACCTGGCTTTTGTATTCGCGATTGCACTGGTCGCCAACTCCGCGGCAGGCCTGGCGTCCTCGCACGGCATCACGCCGGTTCATGCCGCGGCAGTCAGGCAGGCCGGAGATCGAAGTCATCCGCTCGTAACTCAACTCGAATCGGATCGAGTCGCGGCCGGCCTGCCACCCCTGGTGACGCCAGGCCCGACCAAACCCAGTGCTCAAGCCTCGACCCAGGGGACTTCGATCTACGTGGGCAAGCCACAGCGCGAGGTCATGGGTTTCGCATTGGCGAGCAGTCTCAGTGATCCGACTCTTGGCTATCCCAGTTGGAACTTCGAGCTGATATCCACGCTTTCCTTCTTCGCGCTGCACGTCGACTGGACTGGCCACATCGTGCAGACCGACAACGCGTGGAGCGTGTGGAACTCCTCCGCGCTGACCAATTTCGTCAACTTCGCCCACTCCAACGGCGTGAAAGTGCTAGTCACGGTTGACATGCACGACTTCGGCTCCGGCACGCCCAACATGTGCTCGGCGCTGCAGAGATCGAGCATCACCATCAGCGAAACCGCGGCGCAGGTCTCCGCGAAGGGCGTGGACGGCGTCAACATCGACTACGAAGGCCAGAACAACAGCTGCGGCACCAGCGACCCACTCTGGGTTCGCCATGCAATGACGGCCTTCACTCACGACATGCGCGTCGCGATCGGAAGCTCGAGGTATCTGTACATCGACACCTACTCGGGCGCGGTCGGCGATCCGGAGGACTTCTTCGACATCCCGAGCCTCAACCCCTACGTCGACGTCTTTTTCGTGATGACGTACGACATGGAGTACTCCAACTGGGCGTATCCGCCGGTCAGCTGTCCGACCTTCTGCCTCGGCCCGACCTCTCCGCTGACCGCCTACTACTACAACGACACGAACGTGATGGCGAACTATGCCGCGGCGGTGGGCGCGTCGAAGGTCGAGCTTGGCATCCCGTATTACGGCCGGAAAGCCTGCGTTCCGCAGGCAGTCGCCAACGCCGACCCGTCATCGTCGGTGATTGCCGACATGTACGTCGACGCCGCCGGCGAGGCTACCGACCCCTCAGTCGTGCCCGGCTCGTACGTCGCCCACCGCGAATACCGCTCGAGCGGACTCGAGCGCTGGGACACGTGGAACAACAGCACCCTCAACTGCATTCGCGAGCTCTACTGGGACGACACTCTTTCGCTCGGCAAGAAGTACGACCTGGCCAACGCGGACGGCTTGCGCGGCATCGGGATCTGGACCCTCAACTACGGGGGCAGCTCAACCGAGCTCTGGAACACGATCTACAGCCACTTCGTCGGCTGCAGCAGCAGCGGGATCGGGGCGTCGCCGCAAGCCCCGCTGGCGAGGGGCTCCGCGGTGAACATCTCGGCTGCGGCTTATGGCTGCGCCAACCCCGAGTATCGGTACTGGGTGCTGCCGCCGGGCGGGACGTGGACCATGGTCCAGGACTACACAAGCGCCACCAGCTACGCGTGGAACACTGCCGGCGTGGCCCCGGGCGCATATCGATTCGCCGTCTGGGCCAGAAACGTAGGCTCGCCGAACGCGTACGACGTCTACAGCACGATGAGCTACTCGGTCACCGCGCCATGCACAGGACTGACTATCGCTCAGGCGCCGCCTTCGCCACAGATCAGCAGCACAACAGTCACGCTCAGCGCTGCCGGCTCCGGCTGCCCGAACCCGAATTATCGCTTCTGGATCCTGCCGCCCAATGGAGTGTGGACGATGGTCCAGGACTACACCACGACCGCGACATACGCCTGGAACACCACAGGCATCAGGGCCGGCGTTTATGGCATCTCGGTCTGGGCGAAGGACCCCAGCACCGGGGGAAGCTTCGACCTCTACCGGACCGCGAACTTCGCGATCACCTCGCCTTGCTCCTCCGCCTCTATATCCAGCTCGCCGCCGGCGCCTCAGCAAGCGGGAACGTTCGTCACACTGAGCGGCGCGACGGGCGCGTGTCCCAACCCGCAGTTTCGCTTCTACGTCCTGCCGCCTGGAGGGTCGTGGACCCTGATCCAGGACTACTCGGCGGTCAACGCGTATAGCTGGGACACCTCGACGGTGGCGGCGGGGACGTACAGATTCTCGGTCTGGGCACGAGATGCCGCATCCACTGCGTCTTATGACGCGTACGGGACGACCTACTATCTGGTCACCCGGCGCTGCACAAGCCTGGCCCTGGCCACTCGATCGAACATCACGTCCGTCGCGGTCGATGCCAGCGCGTCCGGCTGTCCAACACCACGGTTCCGTTTCTGGCTGCTGGCGCCTGGCGCCGGTTGGACGATGGTGCAGGACTACAGCTCGAGCACGTCGTATGTATGGAACACGGCCCACCTCGCCGCCGGCAGCTACCGCTTCTCGGTCTGGGCGCAGGATGCGACGTCGCCCGGCTCCTACGACACTTACACGACCCTCACCTATTCGTTCGCGCCCTGCACGTCCGACAGCGTCTCAGCCACGCCCGCATCGCCACAGTCAGTGGGCTCGTCGGTGACCATCAGCTCCACGGCGGCCGGCTGTCCCAGCCCGCGGTACCGCTTCTGGATCCTGGCCCCAGGCGGCACGTGGACGATGGTGCAGGACTACGGCGGGGGCAGCTCGTACGCGTGGAACACCACCGGTCTGGCTCCAGGCACCTACACGTTTTCGGTCTGGGCCCTGGACGCCAGCTCGGGAAGCGGTTACGACACCTACCGCACATATACGTTCGTGCTCAAGTAGCAGCGACGCCATACTGCTAGTCGCTTGACTGACTTCAGGCCCACGCGCGGGCCGGCGATTCTTTACGCGCTCCTCATCCTGGCGGTCGGGCTCGCGTACAGGCTGTCGTTCGTCTACCAGGGATGGTCGGCCACCGACGAGGGCTGGCTCCAGGCGGCCGGGATTCGCATCGCGTCGGGCCAGGTGCCGTACCGAGACTTCGAATATCCGCTACCGCCGGTCACGATCTACAAGGAGGCAGCGCTGGCGGCCGTCACCGGGCCAGGCTGGACGGTGCTCGCGTCGAGGTGGCTTTTCTCGTTCGAGGTCA
Organism: Candidatus Dormiibacterota bacterium; assembly: GCA_035280145.1. Classification (GTDB taxonomy): domain Bacteria; phylum Chloroflexota; class Dormibacteria; order Dormibacterales; family Dormibacteraceae; genus 40CM-4-65-16. The sequence goes on from DATEGL010000170.1 coordinate 3,827, forward strand.
CGCTTGCCTCGCTGCTGGCGTTTTTGATCCTGCGTCGCGCAGTCAGCGACCGAACCGCATTCTTCGTAACGCTGCCGACTGTCTTCTTCACCGTGATGATCCTGGCGTTTACGAATTACACATACGATGCGGAGTTCTGGGCCCTCGTCTCGGTGACATTGGCCGTGTACGCGGGAGAAGGCAGGCGGCAGGGGTTGGTGGCGCTTGCCGCGGGCGGAGCGGCTGGCCTGGCCGCCATGGCCAAGAGCCCGTTTCTCGCGTTTCTACCGGCGATCCCATTCGCCGCCCTCGCCGGCTCATGGCTGAGGCGGGGTCGCAATGACGCGCCGCAAATGGCTCGTTCCTTGCAGCGAGTGTGGCTGCTCTACCTGGCCGGCGCCGCGATCGTCATCGGCGGGTTCTTCGCCTACTTCGCCTCAATCGGACTGCTGCGGAGCTTCGTCGAGCAAGCGTTTCTCCTGACCGCTCGCGCCAACCCGGTGAGCCTGCGCTTTGCGTTGATCCAGGACCTGCCGGACTACGCGGTCCGCTTCGGCCGTTTGGGGATTGGCGTCACTGCGATCATCTTGCTTCTCCTCCCGTTTGCGATCAACCGTTTGTGGGAGTTTGTCCGCACCGTTCTTCTGCTGGGAGCTCTGGCCTATGTGCTCGTCTACACGCAGCTCCACCCGCCAATCCCCTCGCGCCCGTACTTCATCAACATCGCGTACTTCGTGGTGTCGGGAGTTGGGGTGATCGCCCTGCTCGTAAGCCTGATCCTGGAAACGCCATGGCTCGCCCGCAATGAGACCGCCGCCGGGCTGAGATCACGATTCCCGCCTCTGGAGCTGATCTTCCTGGCCCTTTTCCTGCAGTGGCTGGCTCAGTTTCATTACGACGGCCTGGTGTTCTGGTTCGTCGGATCCTATCTGAGCGTGCCCGTTGTCCTCATCTTTCTACGCGAGCTGGGCCGCGTCCGCATCCCAGTCTTCCGAGGCGCCACGCGTCTGCGCTTCGGCGCCCCGGCCGTAGCCTGGGTGCTCATCGCGACATGGCTGTCGATTGGCGGTGCCGGCATCTTTCTCGAGCGCGTGTATCAGGACGCCGACCGGCCTCTGCTCACTGCCTCGTTCTCGCCTGCGAAATTGAGCGGCATCACGACTTACCCCGAGACCGCACAGCGAGTCGATGCTCTCGTCGCCGAGGTTGACCGGCGGACCAAGCCCGGCGACCCCATATTCTTCTTTCCTGATTACGGGATCATGTACGCGGTCACGGGACGCACCAATCCCACGCCGCTTGACTGGTACAACGAAGCGTTTCTCACTCCGGCGGTCACGGACCAGGTGCTGGCGGCGCTGCAGCGTGATCCTCCCAGGGTTGTTTTCCTCCAACGGCAGCGCGAAGGCGCCTACCAGCGCGACCAGCCTCCCGTCGATTACGTGCACAGCAAATGGGCCCCAATCTTTCTGTACCTGATCGCGCACTACCGGGTGGACGGAGGTGTCCAGGACATCGCCATCCTGGTTCCCGCCGGGCCATAGAGCTGAGGTGGGCCGAGTCAGGTGGCGAGCGCGTCGCCGAGGCCGCGACAGGAGATTGGAGGTGGAGGAGAGGCCCCTAGCGCGAGCCGACTGCCAGCACGTAGCGGTGATGGATCGCGAATTCCTCCCAGTGCTCGATCTCAAACTCGGCCGCCATCGCTGAGCGTATGACCTCCGCCGGCCGCGCGTATGAGCCGCGGTCGTAACGCCACAGCACGCGGCTGCGCAGGCGGTCGGGGTCCAGGATCGCATCGAGGAACACGAGGCGCCCGCCATGCCGGAGCAGGCGAGCGCTTTCGCTAAACAGCAGCGGAAGAGCGCGGTCGTCGATATGGTGCGACACCGCCTTGCACACCACGAGGTCGATGCTGTGGCTGAGGAGTGGAACGCGGGTGGCATCCCCGATGAGCGGTGTGCCGCTTGAATGCTTGGCCCGAAAGCCCTTCAGCTTGAGGGGGTCGTTGTCCAGGCAAATATATGCGGCGCCTACCGGCCACAGCTCCGGGGCGAGGCCGGTCCCGCCGCCAATGTCCACCAGGCGCTCCACTGGCGGGAGCTCGGCGAGCCGCCGGGCGACCCGGCGATTCACCTCGGCTACTCCGGCCACCGCCTGCAGCGCGTCATAGACACGCGGCCGCGCCGCCACCCTGTGCAGGACATCAGTCAGCATCGCGACCTGATCTTCGAGCCACTGCGATTAGCGAGGAGCCGATCGGTAGCTTTCGCCGGCGGCGCAGGAGCGGGCGTTCCAGCGCCAGCAACGGACGAAAAGCGGCGCCCAGCAGCGGGTTGAGGTTCAGCTCCTGGTCGACCAGGCGCTTCCGCCGATCGGGCTCGGAAAGATTCGCAGAACCGCTCCTGCGCGGGGCGAGGCGGCGGCCCGCCCACAACGCCGGATAGAGACCCGCCATGTACGGGCTCAGAAATTCGATCTCAAATCCAGCCTGCGCCAGCTTGCCGGCCAGCTCGTCCGACGTATAGCGGCGAACGTGCTGCGCCGCCTCGTCGAAGTAGCTCCACAGCCTGGGCCCGGCGGGTACGGTGACCACCAGCGCGCCACCGTCGGTGATCATCTGCCGCAGGGCGTGCAGGACGCCCACGTCGTCCGGCAGGTGCTCGAGTACGTCAAACATGCCGACTATCTCGAACCGAACGGAGAATGGAGGATGCATTGCGTCAGCGCGCACCAGCGCTGCGTTGGGCAGGCGCCTGCGCGCGACCTCGAGGCCGTCCTGAAACAGGTCGATGCCCATCACCGAGCCGGTCGGGCACGCCGCCGCCAGCGTCCGCAGGACGTTGCCCGTTCCGCAGCCGACCTCCAGCACGCGATAACCGGGCGCGAGCGTCGCCGTCAGCTGGCCCACAGTCGCTGCGATAACGCGATTTCGCGCCCGGAACCAGAAGTGATGGTCCTCCACTGCGGCCAGAGGTTCGAAGTAGCTCGGGTCGTACTCGGTCCGGACAGTCCCGGACATCACATGTTCCTTATACGGGAGTGAAGTCTCGGACGGCCTCGATCACGCGACGCTGCTCGGATGCCGTCAGCTGGTTATAGAACGGAAGCCTCACCAGCCGGTCACTGATGTCTTCTGTCACCGGGCAGCCACCTTCGCGGCCTCCGAAACGCCGTCCCATCTCCGAGAGGTGGAGGGGCACGTAATGAAACACAGCCATGATGTCGCGCTCCTTGAGGTGAGCGATGAACCGCTGCCGGGTGTCGAGCGATGGCATGAGCAGGTAGAACATGTGGTACGACTGCTCGCGATCCGACGGAATGACCGGGAGGCGCACCCCATTTGACTGCGCCCAGTCGGCCAGGCCGGCGCAGTAGGTTTCGTAGATCCGCCGGCGCGCCGACTGGATGCGATCCCGGGCTTCGAGCTGCGCGAGGAGCACCCCGGCCAGCATGTCGGAGGGCAGATAGCTCGATCCGATGTCGGTCCAGGTGTACTTGTCCACCTGGCCGCGGAAGAAGCGGCTGCGGTTGGTACCCTTCTCGCGAATCATCTCTGCTCTTTCGATGTACTTCGGGTCGTTGATGAGGAGCGCCCCGCCCTCACCGCAGCTGAAGTTCTTGGTCTCGTGGAAGCTCTGCGCCGCGAGGGCGCCGAACGTCCCGAGCAGCCGGCCTTTGTACCGGCCGAAGAGTGCGTGGGCGTTGTCCTCGATGACGACGACGCCTCTCCGCCGGGCGATCTCCATGATTGCGTCCATCTCGCATCCGACGCCGGCGTAGTGGACGAGGACCGCGGCGCGCGTGCGATCAGTGATGAGGCTTTCGAACTGTCGCTCGTCGAAGTTCAATGTGTCCGGCCGAACGTCGATGAAAACCGGCTTTGCGCCCCGGAGCACAAATGCGTTGGCGCAGGACACGAAGGTGAACGACGGAATGATCACCTCGTCGCCCGGCTTTAGATCGAGCAGCATCGCTGTCATCTCCAGCGCGTGGGTGCACGAGGTCGTCAGCAGAGCTTTCGCAACGCCAAGCTCAGCCTCGAGGTACTCGTGGCAGCGTTTGCTGAACATGCCGTCGCCGGAGACGTGACCCGCAGCGATCGCCTCGGCGATGTATTCGTGCTCGTTGCCCTCGAAGCTGGGACGGTTGAAAGGAATCAAGCCTTCCATCAAGGCCTGGTTCCGATCGCGTAGAGGTTCTTGAATTCCCGGTTAGGCCCGGCGCTCGGATCAAGCTGGACAGGCTCGGAGTACGCCGCCATTCCGTCATGCACTGCTCCGAGCTCCGGCAGCTTTCCGTACAGCACCCGCTTGACCAGAGCCTTGGCGCGCATCGACCGCGGGATGAGGTGAAAGCGCACCGCAAAGTGCCGGAGCGGGGCAAGTGCGCGGTCGCGGGGAGTGGTTTCCTCCGCCGGGAAGGCGCCGTAGACACGCACGTCAAAGCCACATCCGTCCAGCAGGGAATCTATCTCGCTCGTGTTGAAGTACCGCGTGCTGAGAGGGCTCGGGTTGAAGTCGGGCCGGTCGCGGTTCGGCAGGCACACCATCAGACTTCCGCCCGGCTTGAGCACTCTGCGGCACTCCGCGATCGCAGCCTCATGGTCAGGAAGGTAGTAGATCATCTCGAGCATCAGCACTGCGTCGAAGGTGGCGTCGAGGAAGGGGAGGCGCTGTGCGTCCATGCAGACCAGGTTCGCCTGGGGAATGTGCCGGCGCCCCTCACGCAGCAGCCTTAGCGTGTAGTCGCCTCCGACCGACATGCGGGAGTGGTTCTGCAGGTAGGGCAGTCCCATGCCGCTCCCACATCCGACCTCAAGAACAGCGCCTCCGTGACCCACCTCGGCCGCGAGCCGGTAGCGAAAGTACTGCATCGCCAACTGCTCCGGCGAAGCGGGCAGGCCCCAGGTCTCCGTGACGGCTGTGTAGTCGCTCGTCACTTGTGCAGTGGAAGGAGCGCCGTCTTGACCAGGATGTCGAGGTCGTCGCGGAAGGTTGCCTTCCGCACATAGTCGATGCCGAGTCGCATCTTCTCGGGCCGGATCAGCTCTGCGTAAGCCCGATCGGGATCGGAGTGCCCGGCCAGGATCTCGCCCTCGTTGTGAAATCTGAGCGATGACCAGTCTGTAATCCCGGGCCGCATGTTCAGGATCTCGCGTTCCTCTTCGGTGTAGCCCGCGACCTCTTCCGGCACCTGCGGGCGAGGACCGACGAAGCTCATATCTCCCTTCAGAACGTTCACAAGCTGGGGCAGCTCATCGAGCTTGTAGCGGCGGAGGAACCGACCTGTTCCGGTCAGGCGAGGGTCGTCGTCCGGTGTGTTGGGCCCGCCCACCCGGTCCGCGTTGGTGACCATGGTGCGGAACTTGAACATGCGGAACTCGCGACCGCCCCTGCCGACCCGCCGGCCGGCGTAGATCGCCGGGCCGTCGCGATCGAGCTTGATCCGCGCCCAGATCGCGAGGACGATCGGCGAAGTGAGCACCAGGCCGGCCGAGGCGAGCGCGACGTCGAAGACGCGCTTGGCGACGAGGGATCGACTCAGGAGTAGAAGTCCTTGATGCCGGCGGCCACCTCGAGCACCTGGTCCTCGCCCAGCTCGTTGTTGAGGGGAAGCGAGAGCACCCGCGCGCACAGGTCCTCTGTCTTGGGCAGGTGAATGTGGGCGAGCCCCACCGGCTGCTTGTGGTTGGGTACCGGACCGGGTGAAATCAGGGTCTCGATTCCCTTCGCGGCGAGATGCGCCGCGAGCTCGTCGCGGCAGTCGGCCTCGATGACATAGTTCTGATAGATGTCGAAGTAGGGTCCGCCGTCGGGGCCTGGGGGCCGCTTGATCGTGCCCACGTCCGCCAGCTCCTCGTCGTAGATGGCGGCCAGCCTGCGCCGCTGGTTGATCCACTCCGGGACTTTCTTCAGCTTGAGGTCCAGGATCGCGGCCTGGAGGTTGTCGAGCCGGCAGTTCCAACCCCAGCCGGAGAATCCGGTCTTGGAGATGCGCCCGTGATCGCGCAGCTCGCGCAACCGAGCGGCCAGCGCGGCGTCGCTGGTCACGACTGCGCCGGCGTCTCCGTACGCACCGAGCAGCTTTGCCGGATAGAAGCTGAACGCGCCGGCGAGGCCCCACGCCCCGCCCCGCGCTCCCAGGTAAGCGCCGCCGAGGGCCTGGGCGGCGTCCTCGATCACGAGCAGATCGTTTCGGCGCGCGATCTCCATGAGACGCTCCATCTGGACCAGGCGGCCGTTGAGATGCACAGGCATCATTGCCTTGGTGCGCGGCGTGATCGCCGCTTCGACCAGGTCGACGTTCATCACATGGTCCTCGCCGACGTCGACCAGGACCGGCGTCGCTCCCACCTGGTGGATGACGGCCATCGTCGCCATGAACGTGTGCGAGACGGTGATCACCTCGTCGCCCGGTCCGATGCCGACCGCCTCGAGCAGGAGCCGCATGCCATCGGTGCAGTTGCTCACGCCAACCGCGTCTGTCGTGCCGACGAATGCCGCCAGGTTGTGCTCGAAATCAAGCATCTGCTGGCGCATGATCAAGTCGCCTTTCGTAAGTACGTCGCGCATCGTCGCCATGACCTCGTTCTCGATGCGCAGAAATTCCTTGCCCGGCTCCCAGAACCTAACCGACACGGCCATAGCTCCTCGTGATGACCTGCTGGATGGTTTTCAAGACGGAATCCTCGTCGAGACCGTGCATTGCTTTCAGGTAATTCTGATCCCCGACAGTTTTGTTGAACTCGGGCCGCAACCCGATCCTCTTGAGCGTCGCGTGTCCAGGTTCCAGTTCTGCCATCACCTCGGCGACCGCGCCGCCCAGCCCGCCCTCGACGCTGTGCTCTTCGAGGGTGAAAACGTAGCGCGTCTCAGCTGCGGCGCACGCCACGGCGTCGCGGTCGAGCGGCTTGATGGTGTGCATGCTCAACAGGCGCACGGCCAAGCCCTGGTCGCTCAGCCTGCGTGCCACCCTGTCGGCGGTCGCGAGCATCCCGCCCGACGCGATCAATGCCACATCCGATCCGTCGCGCACCGTGATCGCGCGGCCAAGAACGAAAGCCGGCTCGGCCTGATGCACCACCGGCTCGCCCGCCTTTCCCAGACGGAGGTAGAAAGGACCGTCCTGCGCCACGGCGGCACGTGTGGCGAGGCCTGCCTCGACCGGGTCGCCAGGCGACACGACGGTCATGTTTGGAAGAGCGCGCATGATCGCCACGTCCTCCGACGCGTGGTGGGTCACGCCGAGGTTGCCGTAAGCCAGACCTCCACCCACCGCGACGACCTTGACGTTGGCGCGGTGGTAGCAGACGTCGTTGCGAATCTGCTCGATGCAGCGCAGGGTCGCGAAGTTGCCGATGGAGTAGGTGAAGACGATCTTGCCCGTCAACGCCATACCGACGGCGAGGCCGATCATGTTCTGCTCCGACACGCCGGCGTTGACGAACTGATCAGGGTGCCTGGTGGCAAATTCTTCGATCACGGAGTAGCCAAGGTCGCCGACCACAAGGCACACGCGCTCGTCGCGGTCGGCCAGCTCGTTGAGGGCCTGGATGAATGCGGTCCTCAAGAAGCCTCCACTTCAGCCAGCGCGGTGACCAGTTCGTCGGGCGACGGCGGCCGATAGTGCCACAGCACTTTGCCTTCCATCCAGCTCACGCCTTTGCCCTTGATCGTGTGGGCGATGATGGCGTTCGGCTTGCCGGTCTCCAGCGGCAGAGCGTCAAACGCCTCGCGAAGCACGTGCACGTCGTGTCCGTCAACCTCCCGGACAGCCCAACCAAACGCTCGGAACTTGTCCGCCAGTGGCTCGAGCCTGAGCGTCTTTTCGACGAAGTCGAGGCTCTGGATCTTGTTGTAGTCCAGCACGACGTTCAGGTTGTCGAGCCTGTGATGGCCGGCGAACAGGATTGCCTCCCAGTTGGAGCCTTCGTCACACTCGCCGTCGCTCATGACCACGAACACGCGCCACCCGGCTCCGCTGCGTTTGCCGGTCAGCGCCATGCCGGTGCCGACAGGCAGGCCGTGGCCGAGCGAACCGCTCGACATCTCGACCCCCGGCACGCCCCAGTGGGTCGCGTGGCCGTACAGCTGACCGCCGTTGCGCGCGTACCCGCCCAGGTCTTCGACCGGAATGAAGCCTGCTTCTGCCATCGAGGCGTACAGGATCGCGGCGGCGTGGCCCTTTGACATGATGAGCCGGTCGCGGTCGGGCCACTGGGGTCGTTTGGGATCGATGCGCAGCTCGGATCCGTAGAGCACGGCGAGGATATCGGCCACCGAAAGGCAGGAGCCGATGTGCGACGTCCTGGCGGCGCTGATCATGCGCAGCGAGTGGCTGCGCAGCCGGCGCGCGAGCGCACGGAGGTCGTCGTCAGAGACATGCCGGTTGTCGGTCACGGAATCCTCGCAAACGCGATGTAGGGGTCGAAGTCGACACGCTGCAGCTCCAGCTTGCCGATGCCGAGCGTGTCGAGCAGGGCGAGCGTCTCCCCCGGCCAGATTGGATTGTCGAGCTCATCGAAGGCCAGAATCGCTCCCTTGGGCATTCTCGGCACGAAAGCCTGCAAGGCAGACTTTGTGGGCTCGTAAAGGTCGAAGTCCAGGAACAGAAGGCTGACCACCAGGTGGGGATGCTCAGCCATGAAGCGGGGAATCGTCTCCAGCGCATCGCCTTTGATCAGCTCGACCTTTGGGATGTGGCCGAGGAAGCGATCCTTGTCGTACAGGCTGATGAGCTCCAGCAGCTCGGCGTACGAATCGGCGTGCAGACCTCCCGGCTCGGCCGTCTGCCAGCCCGGGCCGGTCTGGTCCTTCTCGCTCACGGCAGGAAAACCAGCGAAGCTGTCGAAGCCGTAGATCCGCCGCGTCAGGTTTACCGGCTCGAGAACAGCGCTGAGCTTGGCCCATGCCATCAGGCCGTAGCCGCGGTTCACCCCGCACTCCACGATCGAGCCCTTGACTTCGATGATCCGTTTGAAAATCTCGTACATCGCGAGCAAACGGGTGAGGTGCTGGCGGCGCACGTACTTCGGAAAGTTTTCGATCCGGACCTCGACCGGGTCGGGGCTGGCGTTGAAGATCTTCGCGATCTCCGGCCCGACCATCCGCTCCTGGTCGGTGCGCAGCGGCTTGGACTCCGTATTACGGGCCATCGGTCACCGGGCGGCCCTCTCGCGTGCGTGCGATGCGGGGCTCTTGTCGGGCGTGGGGTGGATGGTCGCCGGCGGCTGTCTTGAGAGTCCGGACCAGGTCATCGGTGCGACCTTCGCGCGCAAGCTCCTCGAGCCGGTTGACCGTCCAGTCGAGGTCCTCTGGGCTGAAGCTCTGAGGCGAGACCACCTCCATGATCGCCGGGTGATCGGTCGGGCGCGAGCCTTCGTCCGGGCCAAGCAGCTCCTCGTGCAGCCGCTCGCCTGGGCGAAGTCCGGTGTAAACGATCTCGATATCGGGACCCGGACGCAGGCCTCGCGCGCGTACCAGGGCCTCGGCCAGGCTGACGATCTTCATCGGCTCCCCCATGTCGAGCATGTATACGTGGCCGGGCTTGGCGACGGTCAGCGTCTTGATCACGAGTGACACCGCCTCGCGGATTGTCATCATGTAGCGAGTCATCTCGGGGTGGGTGATCGTGACGGGGCCACCCTGCTCGATCTGCCGCTCGAACAGCGGGACCACGCTGCCCCGGCTGCCGACGACGTTGCCGAACCGCACGGCCCAGCACGTCATCTCACCGCGCCACCCGAGGATCATCTGCTCGCACAGTCGCTTCGTGCATCCCATCACCGAGTGACGGGCCACGGCCTTGTCGGTCGAGACGAGGATGAAGCTCTTCACGCCGCCGGCTTCGGCGCACCGCAGTGTGTTGTAGGTGCCGATCACGTTGGTGACGACTGCCTGGGCGGGGTGCATCTCCATCATCGGCACGTGCTTGTAAGCGGCGGCGTGGAACACGACTTCAGGCCGCTCCTCGGCAAAGACCCGCAGCAGCTGCTCACGGTCGGTGATCGAGATCAGCGCTTCGCGGACGTCGATCGAGCTGCCCATGCGCAGCTCCTCGGTGATGTCGAAGAGCCCGCTCTCGTTGTTGTCGAGCGCTACGAGCCGTCGGGGCTCCAGGCGCGCGAGCAGACGGCACAGCTCCGAGCCGATCGAGCCTGCGGCGCCGGTGACCAGCACGGTCTTGCCCGCAACCCGATCCCTCGCCTGCTCGATCTCAAGCTCGCGATGCGTCCGGCCCACCAGGTCATCGGCGGAAAGCTGGCGGAGTCTGGTGCCGTGCTGGCGGTGCATCCAGTGGTCGGCCGCGGGAACGATGAACAGAGGCAGGCCCGCCTGCAGGCAGGCGTCGAACATTTTCTTGTCGGCAGGCTGGGAATCACCGCTCAGGACGAATGCAACTCCGTCGGCCTCGACCGACTTGAGGAGATGCGGCAGGTCGTCCGAGTGGCCGACGATTGGCACCCCGAGCACCGTGTGATTGAGCTGGCGCTGGTCGGTGGTCACGATGGCCACCGCCTGCCAATCCGCGCTTGGAGACTGGACAAGCTCCTTTACCGCAGGGTGCGAGGCGGAGCTGGCCACGATGAGCAGCCGGCTGCCCGTTGCGGGAGCGCGGGATAGCAAACGCGGCAGCAGGCGAAAGATCCCGATTCCCATCAGCGCTGCCGGTGCTGCCAGCAGCGGCACACCGATGCGGAACGCACGGTCGTCGCCGGGCAGGGCCCAGTTGGCCAGAAAGATGAGCAGAGCGGCCTCAGCGACCGCGAACGCGGTGGCGATCGCGTCATGTATGCCGGCGACTTTCCAGATCCGGCGGTACAGCTTGAAGTGTGCTTCGGCCGCGCCGAGGGCCAAAACGACGAACGCAACGGAGAGAACGAGGATCCTGCGCGACTGGGCGGTGGTGATGATCCGGCCGCCGTAATTCAACTGCTGGAACGCCTCGAGTGCGACCCAGAAGATCACGACTTCGATCACGAAACCAGGCCCGTAGCGTTGCAAGTTGCGGACCTGGTGAACGAGCCAGGGGGCGACCGTCACCCTAAGAGTTTCGCAAATAGACCCCCCGGACCGGAAAACGGATGTACACCGCGCTCGCCGCTCGCTCTGGCTACCCCGGGCCTCCGGTCAGTGTCGCGTCGGCCTCTCGCAGGGGAGCCGCCTTGTGGGCCCGGGCCGGCGAGGTGATCAGATACACGTCGAAGAGCGTCAGGATCGCGAGGACATACAGCGCAGCATCGAATGCGAGCACCGCGGCGGCGTTCGGATTGGTGAGCGTGTTCAGCACCAACAGCGCCACCACGAAGCCCACAAATGAGATCAGCATGTTCCGCGCGTTCATCGGAAAGACGTGGCCCGCGTCGATCACGCTGCGGTGCGTGATGTAAATGCCCCACGGCACCGCTCCGATCAGGGTCAGCCTCAGCCAGGTGACCCCGCCGGCGAAGCTCGGCCCGAGGTAGATCGAAACGATCGGCGTGGCGAACAACTCGAAGAAGGCAACCGCAAACACGGTCCCGGCAAAGGTGAGACCGCCCACCTGCATGATCTGCGTGCGCAGCCGGGCCACGGAGCCGGCCGCGAACATGCGCGAGGCGGCGGGCAGGAGAACGAAGCTGATCGGCGTCAGGCCGGAGCCCACCATGCTGAGGGCGGCCACGCCGAAGGCGACGATGCCGGCGACGCGGATGTCCGCTGTATGCGCGACGAGCAGGCTCGGCATGGCAAACAGAGTCAGCTGGATGAAGTCGCCGGGAACACGCGGCACGCCAAATCGCGCGAGCTCGCGGATTCGCCCGGGGACTTGCGTGAAGCTCATGGGCAGACGGACCAGCGGAATCAGCGAGACGACGATCCAGCCCACGCCGATCGCGCTCATGATCTCGGCCACAGAGTGCCCGAAGAACTTGATGGCGATCAGCGGCATCAAACCCTGGTTGACGGCCATCAGGAGGTTGGCCCACTGGATCTTGGTCAGGCCGCGCAGGTATCCATACGCGACCACGTGGAGCGCCCCACCGAGCAGGACCACCGGCATCGCCAGGACAAGGTCGTTGTAGGCGGGTGAACCAAAGAACAGGTGCGCCCAGAACCGGCTGAAGAGGAGCAGCACGGCCGAGACGATCCCGACGCCGGCGAACATGATCACCAGCCCGCCCGGGGCGTACGCCGCGAACCGCGATGATTTCTCGGCTGCGGCGTATGACACGTAGCGTGCGATGCCGACGTCGAGCCCGAGGACTCCCAGCGGAAGCAAAAGCGACAGAGTTCGCCGCGAAAGCGAATACTCACCGAAGCCCGCGGTGCCCATGCTCGAGGCAACCAGGCGGAACGCGAGCAGGTAGCAGGCGATCACGAAGCCTTCGGTGATGAAAGTGGTCACGTAATCGCGCCTCATCGCACAGGCTCCAGTGGCTGGAACGCATCGAGCATCCGATCCGCAAGCCTCGGGATGTTGTGGTGTTCGACCAGGTATTCGCGGCCTCGCCGGCCCATGCGCATTCGCTCCTCGGGAGTCAGCGCCGCCAGCTTTTCGATCGCGTCGGCGACTAGCTCGGGTTTGCCGGGCGGAACGCTGAAACCGGCGTCGGCGTCGCGTACGGGGTCGTACGTCGAGTTGCCGAAGAAGATGATCGGGCGGCCGGCCGCCAGGTAGTCGGTCAGCTTGTTCAAACTGATCCCGAAACGATACAGGGGCAGGTCGCGCAAGCCGTAGATGAAAGCGTCGGCCTCACCCATCACGCGCGCCACCTCGCGCTTGGGGACTGACGGCCGGAAGTCGACGTTGGTTAAGCCCATCTTGCCCGCCCGGTCGATGATCGCCTCACGCTCCTGCCCAGAGCCGATCATCACGAACTTAATGTCCTTGCGGTCCCGGGCCTGGAGCACCGAGGCGCTGTCGAGGATCGTGTCAAGGGCGTTGGCGGCGACGAAACCGCCCAGGAACATGACACGAAAAGGTCGCCGGGGGGCGCCGTCGTAGGGGGCGAGGTCGTCATAGCGATCCAGCTCGACCCCGTGCGGGATCCAGACGATCTTGGAGCGCGGTACCCCCTGCGCCTCGACGTAGCCGTCGGTGTGCCGCCACAGCATCACGATCCGCTCGGCATGGTGGAACAGAAATCGCTCGAGCCGGCGCATCGAGCGGGCAACCAGCCCATTCGGGTTGAGGCGGCCGAAGTCGATCAATGTCTCGGGCCACAGGTCGGTGACCTCGAAAAAGAAGCGAGCCCGCTTCGCGCCCGCCAGTGCGTACCCGCTGAGGGCGGCGAGCGGATGCACCGAGACACCGACCACGATCTCCGGCCGTTCCCGCCGGAAGATTCCGGCTAGCAACGCGAGCATGCTGAATACGGCCATGTTCACGACGCGCCCGAGGTCGTTGCCGCGATATGGAGTGCCCCTCACCCAGATATAGCGCACACCTTCGATGTCCTCCCCACGCCAGAGGCGCCAGCCGAGACGCCGCATGGGGCGGAGGTGGTAGTGGCTGAAGCTGCAGGCGAAAATGGTTGTCGGGTTTCCTTTGGCGACCATCCGTCGCGCGATGTCGAAGCTCCGCGTGGCCAGTCCGTCGGGTGGATCCGCGTAGTGATTGACCATCCAGATCCGCATCGGACGGGTCGACCTTTCGCTACTGATGGGTCGAGATCGACTCCGTCACCTCGACTGCGCCGCGCACGAGATCGATGAGGATCGGGCTAACCTCGCGGAGGGCGGCGACGTCGAGGTCGCGGTGCTTGAGCGCGATCACCACCGCGTCGAATCGGTCTCCCCGCGGAAGCTCCCTGATCACACTCACGTCGGCGGGGAGCTGCGCCGTGTCGACGATCGGGTCGAAGACGACGACGTCATGTTTGGCCGCGAGTCCTCGGGCGAAGGCGAGCGCCGCTGATCCGCGGGGATCGGGGTAGTTCGGCTTGTAGGTGGCGCCGACGACGAGCACTCTGCCTCGGCTCACGCCGGCCGATCGGAGCAGACCGCGCAGCTCCTGGGACACCCCCTCCACGATCCTCTGGTTGCTCGCGACCGCGTCCTGCAGCATTGGCATCTCCAGGCCGTGTTGGTCCGCCGCCTGGAGCAGATAGCGCGGCATCGTCGGGATGCATGTTCCCCCGGCGCCAACCCCCGGTTGATGTGCCATGAAAGCGAACGGTTTGGTGGATGCAGCGTCGATCACGTCAGCCGCGGTCAGGCCGACCCGCCGGCACAGCTCGGCGAACTCGTTGATGAACCCGATGTTCACCAGCCGGAACGCGTTCTCGAGCAGCTTCGACGCCTCGGCTACCTCGACGGGATCGACCGGGTAGGTGACCACGCGCGCCTGGTTGTACATCTTGACCGCCATGTCGCGCGCCGCCAGGGTGAGGCCACCGACCACGCGGGGAATCTCGCCCAGGTCGGTGCCACGGCCAGGATCAAAACGTTCGGGCGCATGCGCGACAACCCGACCGTGTGGTCCGATGCGGGCGGCGAATTCTCGCGTGAAACCGATCGGCACCGTGCTCGCGATGACCACGAGACGGTCGGCCACGGGCAGCGATTCGAGGTCGCCGGCGAACTGGTCGAAAGCCGCCATGCTGATCTCGAGCGATGGCAGCAGATTGGGGAGACACAGGATCAGGGTCGAGCATCCGGCCAGGTCGCTGACGCGCGACGTCAGGACCGGCTTGAGGTCACTGGTCGCGTACCGGTGGCCGAGCTCCGAAACGCGCTCTTTCGAAATGTCGTATCCGACGGTGGTGTGACCCGTACGGTGCCACAGCGCAAGCTCCTGCGAACCAATTGTGCCGAGACCTACGATCCCAATCTGGGCAGGGGATGTCACCTGGCCTAATAAAGTATCAGGCCCCTCCTCCCGATCCAGGGAGTGGCTCGCTCAGCTCAGGTAGAAGAACCAATGAGCGTCATACGCGTCATAGCCGGCTGAGCTGCTTGCGTCGCGCACCCAGACCGAGAGCCGGTAATGTCCGGTGGTCTGGCCGCTTGACGTTGACCAGTTATAGGTGGAGCTGGTCGAATACGGTTGGGCCAGGGTCCACACTCCACCATTGGCGGGCCCGAGGATCCAGAATTCGAACAGCGGGTTCAGACAGTCTGGGCTGGACGCGCTGATGGTCACAACCGTCCCGCCGGGCGCGCCGCCAGGCGGTTGGACAGATTCGCTCACCGACGGGCAGCCTGGGGTCAAGTCGAAATATTCGCTTGCGTCGTATGAGTCGTACGCCGCACTGCTTGTCGTGTCTCGCAGCCAGACCGAGAATCGATATGTCCCTGTCGTTTGCGTGCTCGAGGTCGCCCAGGAGTAGTAGCTGACCGAGCTGTAGTCCTGCACCATCGTCCAGGCGCCGCCGCTCGCCGGGCCGAGAATCCAGAACCGGTACAGAGGGTGGGAGCAGACCGCGGGAAGCTGAGCGTTGATTGTGACCGTGGTCCCGTGCATCGATCCAGTGGATGGCGCGGACGAAAGTGAAACTGCGGTGCACTGCGTCAGCGTGTATAGCAGGGTGTGGTAGGAGTCGTAGCTCAGCGTGCTGGCGCTGTCCCTCGCCCACACCGAGAACTCGTAGGTTCCCGCCGCAAGCGAGGCGGTCGGCCAGGAGTACGAAGAGCTGGTCGAGTACGTCTGAACCACGGACCATGTGCCACCGGGTGGCAGGAGCCAGAACTGATACAGCGGATTCGGGTTCGGGCAGCCGGACGCAACGGCCCAGACGGTTACCACAGGGCCGACCGTCGTCGGTGAGGGCGGGATGGCGTTGATCGTGGTCGCGGTGCAGCCGCTGCCTGCTCCGGCTGTCAGGACGGCAGTGTGATGTGAACCGGGAACGAAGGCGAGACCGAGACACCCGAGCGCAGCCGCGGCCAGGCGAGCCCTCAATTCGTCAGGTCAGATTGAAGTACTCGTTCGCGGCGTACGCGTCGTAGGAGGCAGAGCTGCTCGCATCGCGCACCCACACCGAGAAGCGGTACGTGCCTTTGGTCTGGGTGGCGCTGGTGTTCCAGGTATAGGTGTTGCCTGTGCCGTATGGCAGCACCAGCGTCCACACACCTCCGCTGGCGGGACCCAGGATCCAGAACTGGTAGCGAGGATTGGGGCAGCCGGAGCTCGTTGCGGTGATCGTCACGGTCGTCCCTGCGGGGGCGTTGAGTGGCGGACTGGAGGTCTCGCCAACCGAGGGGCAACCCGGAGTCAGGTTGTAATAGGCACTCGCGTCGTAGGCGTTGTAGGCAGCAGTGCTGCTCGCATCGCGGAGCCAGACCGAGAAGCGATAGGTGCCCGTCGTCTGGGTAGGCGACGTGTTCCAGGTGTACGTGTTGCTCGCGCTATAGTCCTGGACCATCGTCCACACCCCACCGTTGGCGGGACCGAGGATCCAGAACCTGTACGTCGGGCTGCTGCATCCGCTCGTGCTCGTCGCGGTGAGGGTGACGACCGTGCCGCGCATGGCTGCGCTAGGCGGTGAGTCGGTGAGAGCCACCGACGCGCATTGGGACAGGGTGATGAACGCCGTCTTGTAGACGTCGTACTGCGTCGTGCTGCCGCTGTCTCTGGCCCAGACCGAAAACTCGTAGCTGCCCGCGGCGAGCCCAGTGGTGTTCCACGAGTAACTTGCATTCGTCGAATACGGCTGCACGATCGACCAGGCGCCGCCGGGCGGCAGGAGCCAGAACTGGTAGGAGGGGCTGGCGTGCGGGCAGCCGGTGGCGGTCCCGGTGACCGCGACGGTGGTGCCGATTGTCGCCTCACCGGGAGCGGTGACCGAGAGTCCAGAACACCCGGACAGCAGCGTGAACGCCCGTGCCGTGGTGCCGGAGGCCACAAAGATCTGGCCGCCGGCCGTGGCCGGTGTCGTGAAGTGATTGGCAGAGAAGCCGGCCGTTTGCAGGATCTTCGTTCCGGTCGCGGCATCGAAGCCATAAAGCCCGGTCCCGTTTGTGTCGACGACGAACACGACGCCTCCGGCCACTATGGGCGGGCCGAAAGTCGCGGCGGCCGTATGCCACGAAGGGGATGCGCACGTCGCGTCGCAGTTCGTGAACGAAGGGGTGGCGGGATAGACCTTCAACGCGACCAGGCCCTGTCCGTCACACGACAAGTAGACGTATGGAGCCGCATAGGCGATCGAGCCGAACGTCGCGTCGTGGTGGTTGCCGTGGCACGCATCCACCGGGCCGTACGTCGAGGGTGCGGGTGTGGGGTAGAGCTGGCCGTCGATCCCACCCAGGTTCTGCGGATTGACGAGAAAGCCGTAACCTGCTTTGCCTGTCGCGAATGCCAGCGTCGGACTGATCAGCACGGTGCTGATCGAACCGAGGTCCTCGTCGGGGCAAGACCAGACGTCGTGCCAGTCCTGAGGTGCGAAGTAGTCCTGCAAGCCAAGTGTTGGGGAGAGCCCGACGACGGCGTCGTTGAGGTTGTCATAGGAGCTCGGGCAATCACCGTTGCCGGTGGTCACGAGCACCTTGCCGGTCGAGTCGTCCACCACAACGCCGCCCGCCGCCCACATGCCACTCCCGCTACCGGGCGTCTCGAACTCCTCGAGCGGGAGGTTGTTCCCGGTCGTGCCGGCGCCGAACACGTAGCCGTGGTAATTCCCGCAGTCGCCGAAGCGGCCGCCCATCGGGATGTAGACGTGGCTCCGGTCGGCAGACAGGGCGAGCGCGCCACGCTCCTGCTGGATGGTCCAGTC
Organism: Candidatus Dormiibacterota bacterium; assembly: GCA_035280145.1. GTDB lineage: Bacteria > Chloroflexota > Dormibacteria > Dormibacterales > Dormibacteraceae > 40CM-4-65-16. The sequence goes on from DATEGL010000170.1 coordinate 21,501, forward strand.
GAAGTCCGCGCTGCTGACGGCGGAGTAGACGACCACAGCCCCGGTGTTGAGGTCGAGCCCAAACATGTAGTAAGAAAGCTCGAGGTGCCGGAAGGCCACGACGTAGATGCGCCCGCCGACTGTGTCGATCACCGGCGTGCCGAGGATGCCGGCTGAGGAGACGTTGCCGCATGCCCAGCCGCTCGTCTGAGGGGCGCCCAGGTTCGTTGACCACGCCACCGTGCCGTCGGCCTGGTGGAGCGCATACACCGTGTTGTTGAGCGTCGCGACGTAGACAAAGCCGTTGTAGATGAGTGGCTCGACGTATGTCTGGCCGTCGAGGGCGGTCGTCCATCCGGCACCGATCCCTGTGACAGTTGACTGCGAGCTGTCGAAGCCGGTGTGGGCGTTGTCGCGGTGGTACACGGTCCAGGAGCCGTTTGCGACCTGGGCGGAGTCAGGCGCAGCCGGAGCACGGCTCGCCGCCGAGACTGGTCCAGCCGGCGCGAGTGCGATCGCCAAGAAGCTGATGGCGGCCGCAGCGAGGCGAGCTCTCACCACGTCGTAATCATGAACGCTGCAGGTGGCCCTCATCGGTCGCTCTGCCTCGGAGCAGCGCCAGAGCCACGATCTCCAACGCCGCCAATGCCCAGAATTCAAGGGCCAGATCGTTGTTGAAGTAGGGCGTGTCGACCAGGCCGTGGACGACGATGGCAACGAAGCTCATCGAGGTCCCCCACAGCAGCGGGCGCGCAAACCCGATTGCCCGACCGAATCCCTGCCATCCGCGCCACAGCAGCGTGGCCATGAGAGCGACGAAAGCGATGAGCCCGAGCAGCCCGAGCTCGACCCACATCGCAAGAAAAATGTTGTGCGGGTAGAGTTCCGGTGTGCGGCCCGCCAGGTACTGCCGCATGATCGGGGCGTAGTTGCGAACCCCGGCGCCGAAGATTGGATGGTCGCGAAGCATCACCAGCGTGTCGCTCCAGATGCGCACGCGGCCTTCGAAAGTGTTGCCCGAATAATTCGGATCGAGCTGCTGGGAGAGGCGCTCCTGGACCCAGGGAATGCGCGAGATCGCCAGGCCGCTCACAGATGCGCCGAGCAGCAATGCGACCTTGAGCCTCAGTTGAGGCATCGTGATCACCGCGCCAATCGCCATCACAGCGAGGGTGAGCAGGCCGGCCCGAGAGAGCGTCAACACCATCGACGCCAGCAGAATCGGGAGGCAGATCACGGCGACGATTCGGTCGCGCCGTTCCGATGCGTAGAGAGCGAAGCCTGCGGCGATCGCAATCGGGGGCTCAAGGAAAATCGCCACCGAGTTGGGACTCGTGTACAGAACCTCTGGGGCGTTGCGGACTCCGATCACGTTGTGATGCGCGAGGTTGTCGGCCCACGCACCCAGGTTCCCGATCGCGAATGCGGTGGCGCCGACGGCAAACCCGAGCAGCACCGTGCGAGCTTCATTCGGCGACCCCAGAAGATCCACTGCGACGTAAAAGAGCAGCGCCGGCTCGATGAAGTACGCGCGATAGAGCCCAAGCGCGCCGATATGGTCCGGTGAGACAAGGATGCCGATCCCGCCTGCAATTAGAAGGAGAGCAAGAGGAATCTCGAGCCCCGTCCGGCTCGCGCGCCAGCTGCCGGCGCGGACGCGGCCCGCGGCGTAAAGCGCGATCGTCAGCAGGACCAGGATCTCGAGAACTGTCGTGGGGAACGGGCCAACGCGGAACCGAACCACGTACAGCGGCATGCACCCCACCGTGATGGCGAGCGCCCAGCGGCTGTAGCGAATCAGGGACGTTGCCGACACTGTGCCCGTGCGTTGGGGTGCGGCCACCATATGGTCCGCGAGGCATCATAGGGACGCGGCGAGCAGTCCTGCCGCGGCCTCAGGTCAGCGAGAAGTACTGGGTGTTGTAGACGTCGTAGCTGGAAGGGCTGTTCGCGTCCTTTGCCCACACAGAGAAGCGATATGTGCCGGTCGCGAGACCGGTCGTGTTCCACGTGAAGGAGCCGGCGTTCGAATAATCGCGCACCATAGTCCACTGTCCGTTGGGTGCCTGCACCCAGAAGCGATAGGTCGGCGTTGCGCATCCCGTCGCCGACCCAGTGATTGTCACGCCGGCGCCAACACTCGCCTGGCTGGGCGGTGACGAGGAGATGCTTACAGCAGCGCACGCAGGCTGGTTCACCTGCAGGTACTGGGTGGTGTAGGCGTCGTACTGCGCCGAGCTGCTTGCATCTCGCACCCATACGGACAGGCGATATGTCCCCGTGGGCTGGCCCGTGGTGTCCCAGTTGAAGGTCGGGCTCGTGGAGTAATCCTGTTCCATCGTCCACGTGCCGTTGGGCGGAAGGAGCCAGAACCGGTAAGACGGGTTGCTACAGTCCGAGGCAGCCGCGCCGACTTTCACTGTGCTCCCCACCGACGCTGCGGTGGGCGCGGAGATGGACACTCCGGTGCATGGGACCACCGCCAGCGTGTAGTAGAAAGTGCTGTACTGGTCGTACGTAGAGGGGCTGGAGGTGTCCCTGGCCCAGACGGAGAAGCGGTACGTTCCCGTCGCTTGGCCGGTCGTGTTCCACGAATAGCTGGCGGCCGTCGAGTAGTCCTGGGCGATGGCCCACACGCCGCCCGGCGGTTGGATCCAGAACCTGTACTGCGGGTTGGGACAGCCACCGGCCGAACCGCTGACGGCGACCTGCGATCCGACAGACGCCTGCGAATCGGGTGAGGCCGACACGGTGAGGCCGGTGCACGGCGTGGTCGTCAGGGTGTAGTACGCACTGTTCCAGCCGTCGTAGCTGGCCGGGCTCGCTGCGTCACGCGCCCACAGCGAGAAGCGGTACAGGCCTCCGACGGGACCGTTCTGCCAGGTGAATGTTCCGGACGCCGAGTAGTCCTGGGCCACGTTCCAGGTTCCGCCCGGCGGTTGGATCCAGAACCTGTACAGCGGGTTGGGGCACGAGCTTGATCCGGCCGTGAGCGTCACGGTCGTGCCGGGTGATTGTGGCGACGCCGGCAATGCGGAGAGGCGGACCCGGTTGCATCGACCCGGATAGACCGTATTCGAGGTCAGGCTGTCGGTGCCATCGGCGTTGGTGGCGCTGACTGTGAACGTGTAGGCGGTCTCGTTCTGCAATCCGGTGAAGGTCGCGCTGGTCGCGGTGGGAGGCAGGGTCATCGTTGCGTTGCCCGGGTGCGCGGTCACGGTGTAGCCAGAGATCTGTGTGTGGCATGTATGAGCGGGGTTCCAGGTGACAGTCGCGCTCCGGTTCCCGTTGGTGGCAGCGGGGTCGGGCCCGAGATGTGGCGGGCTTGGCAGGGCGCTCGCGTAGCTCTGGGCGATGCTCATGTAGTAGGACCAGTCCCAGTACGGTCCTGGGTCGGTGTGGTGGTCCTCACCGCCGAACAGGCCGGGGTTGTTTGGGTCCGGGACTTCGTCGTGCCCGATCACGTGGTTCCGGTCCATCGGCACTCCCCAACGCGAGCAGATCGAAGCCGCGAGGTGGGCGCTCGCCTGGTACATCGCTGTCGTGTAGTAGCCGGGTGTCCAGGCGAAGCCCTCGTGCTCGATTCCGATCGCGCGCGTGTTGTAGTCCCAGTTGCCGGCGTGCCACGCGATGTCGTGCTCCTGGACCATCTGGGTGATGTCGCCCTGGTCGGAAACCACGTAATCCGCTGAGGCGGCGAAGGTGGGGTCCTGGAACTCGGCTATCGCGCTCTCGTAGCTCCCTTCGGTGTCGTGGATGATGATCATGTCGACCGGGTGGTCATGCGGACGGTTCCCGTAGCTGTAGTTGGCGGGGTCGGCAGGAACCCAGCTGGCAAGCGGATAGTCGGGAGTGCTCCTGAGCGCGGCGCTCGCGCCAACCGGCGCCGCCGAAGCCAGGACCACCATCGCAGGCACCACGCAAATAGGGATGAGCCGGCGCATAAACAACCTTGTTAACGAAACGCCCAAGAGAACCCTGTATTAATACCCCGGACCGAGAGTCGCAGATTCTAAGAGCCAAAACTTAGAGCCGGTTAAACTCGCGAAAGTGCCGCCTGCGGACCTCCCCAGCCGCATCCTGTACCGCGGCCGAGACCGGGCTGCGGCGCGGTCATTCCTCCACGCGATCGGCCTGACCGCCGAGGACATCGAAAAGCCGTTCATCGGCGTGTCCAACTGCTGGCTCGAGACCATGCCATGCAATTTCGGCCTGCGCGAGATCGCGGCCCCACTGAAGGCCGGCATTCGCGCCGCCGGCGCCAACCCGATGGAGTTCAACACCGTTGCCATCTCGGACGGCATCACGATGGGCACCGAGGGGATGAAGACCTCGCTCGTGAGCCGCGAGGTCATCGCCGACTCAATCGAGTTGGTCGGCCGGGGCCACATGTTCGACGGGATGGTCTGTCTGACGGCCTGCGACAAGACGACGCCAGGCTCGGCGATGGCCCTTGTCAGACTCGACCGCCCGGGGATCGTGCTTTACGGCGGCTCGATCATGCCCGGCTACTGGCGCGGGAGACAGGTCGCCGTGGGTGACGTTTATGAGGCAATCGGGGCGGCAGCCGCCGGCAAGATCACCGACGCGGAACTGACCGATCTCGAGCTGGTCGCCTGCCCCGGGGCCGGGGCGTGCGGCGGGCAGTACACCGCCAACACGATGTCGATGATGTTCGAGGTCATCGGACTGTCGCCGGTCGGGTTCAATTCGATCCCGCAGACCGATCCGGAGAAGCTGCGGGCGGCGGAGAAGATTGGCGTGGTCGCGATGAATGCGCTCGAGCACGACCTGCGGCCTTCGCGGATCCTCACCCGCCGCGCTTTCGACAACGCGATCGCGGCGGTGGCCGCGAGCGGCGGCTCGACCAACGCTGTGCTGCATTTGCTGGCGCTCGCGCGCGAGGTGGGGGTCGGCCTGACGATCGACGAGATCGACCGCATCAGCCGGCGCACGCCGCTGCTGTGCGACCTCAAGCCCGGCGGCCGTTTCGCAGCGGTCGAGCTGCACAGGGCAGGCGGCATCGCGCTCCTCACGAAGCGGTTGATTGACGGCGGTTACGTCGACGGCGATGCGCTGACTGTCACCGGCCGCACCCTGGGCGAAGAGTGCGAATCCGTCCGGGAAACGCCTGGACAGGAGGTGGTCGCGCCCCTCTCGGCGCCGCTGCGCAGCGAGGGTGGGCTGGTCGTCCTTTCAGGCAACCTCGCGCCGGAAGGCTCGGTGGTCAAGGTCACGCATAGCACACCGACAACGCACCGTGGACCGGCTCGTGTCTTCAACCGCGAGGAGGACGCGTTCGCCGCGGTGTACGCCGGCCGCATCAAGCCGGGCGAGACGGTGGTGATCCGTTACGAGGGCCCGAAGGGCGGGCCGGGCATGCGCGAGATGCTGTCTGTGACCGCAGCCATCGTCGGCGAGGGACTTGGCGAATCCGTGGCGATGGTCACGGACGGGCGATTCTCCGGCGCGACCCGGGGCTTGATGGTTGGCCACGTCGCACCCGAGGCGGCGGTGGGTGGCCCGCTAGCCGCGGTTCAAGACGGGGATGTCATCTCCATCGACGTCGAGTCGCGCACGTTGAATGTGGAGAACGTCGACATCGACAGGCGTCTCAGCTCGTGGTCACCGCCTGAGCCGCACTACCACAGAGGAGTGCTCGCCCGCTACGCAATGCTCGTGAGTTCAGCCTCCGAAGGAGCCATCCTCAAGCCTTAACGCAGGCAAGGTTGACCTGGGCCTGCAGCATTGGCGTTACGACAGTTTCGCGGGGATGCGTACACCCTGACCAGACAGCTCTCGACCTCGTGACTCCGCGAATTTCGTTTGTTATCCTCACGTCCACTTGACGCTCCCTCGACCTAGCATCTCGGCGGTCGTGCCCGCCTACAACAGCGAGCTGTCGCTGCCGGAGCTGGTCCGCCGGCTCCATTCAGTGCTTGACCCCATCGCCTCGGACTACGAGCTGATCCTCGTCGATGACGGCAGCCGGGACGGCACATGGCCCGTAATCGAGACCCTCGCGCGCGACAACTCGTGGGTGAAGGGTGTGCGCCTGCGGCGAAATTACGGGCAGTACAACGCGGTTCTTTGCGGCATCAGGCACGCGTGTCACGAGTTGATCGTGACGCTCGACGATGACCTTCAGCATCCACCAGAGGAGATTCCCAAGCTGCTCGACAGACTCACGCCCGACATCGACGTCGTGTACGGTACGGCGCAGCGCGAGACGCACGGTCTCTGGCGTGATTTGGCGAGCCAGGTGACCAAGCTCGCGCTCCAATCCGCGATGGGCGCGCCCATCGCGCGTAAGGCCGGGCCATTCCGTCTGTTCAGGACTGGGATCCGGGATGCATTCGCGGGTTACGACGGACCCTACGTCGCGATCGACGCCCTTTTGACGTGGGGCACGACCCGATTCACCGCCGTCGACGTCAAGCACGCCCCGCGAACCGCCGGCAAGTCCAACTACACGTTTCGCAAGCTCGTGCTGCATGCGATCAACATGATCACGAGCTTCAGCATCTTGCCTTTGCAGGTCGCGAGCCTGACCGGATTCTTCTTCACGGTCGTGGGCACACTCGCCCTCATCTATGTGGTGGCCAAGTACCTCATCGAGGGAGGCAGCGTGCCGGGGTTCTCCTTCCTAGCGTCGACGATCGCCATCTTCTCTGGAGCGCAGCTCTTCTCGCTTGGCATCATCGGCGAGTACCTGGCCCGCATTCACACGCGCACCATGCAGCACCCGAGCTACACGATCGGCGACATGACGCCGGCCGCCCGCGCCCTGAGCAACGGCGAGCCGGTGGTGGGGGCGGCGGCGAGCCGGTAGTTGTGAGCGTCCTGGACCCGCGGCGCAGCATTGCGGTCGCCGGCAGGCGGGTGCTCGTCACCGGCGGCCTCGGCTTCCTGGGGTTCAACCTGGTCCGCGCCCTGACAGCCGCCGGGGCGCGGGTGAGCGTCCTGAGCCGCTCGTGGCCGCCGCCGCCTGCGACCGTCGAGTCGATGCTCGAAGAGGCGGAGTTCTTTCACGGCGACATTCGGGATCCCGCTCTTGTCGACGAGGCGGTCATCGGGCGCGATCTCATCTATCACATGGCAGGCAAGTCGGGACCGGCGGCAAGCAACGTCTCGCCGATGGAAGACCTCGAAGTGAACGCTCGCGGCACGCTGATCCTGCTCGAAGCGTGCCGGCGATTGAACCCCAAGGTGAAGATCGTGTTTCCAAGCTCGCGCCTTGTCTACGAGGCGAGCCCGTCGCAGCCGACCGGCGAGTCAGCGCCGACCGGCCCGCGCTCGGTGTACGGCGTACACAAATGGGCGGCGGAGCAGTACCTGCTTCTCTATCAGCGCCTGTACGGATTGCGGGTCAGCATCCTGCGCATCACCAACCCGTATGGCCCGTTTCAGCGGCCGGAGCAGAACCGATACGGCGTCGTCAACTGGTTCATCCACCAGGCGATGCAAAACCGCGCGCTCACCGTGTACGGCGGCGGTGAGCAGCTGAGGGACTACATCCACGTCGACGATGTGGTCGATGCATTGCTGGTGGCGAGCGGCGCGCCAGAGGCGGATGGCATGATCTTCAACGTCGGCTGCGGGCGAGGAGTCCCATTCCTGGAGATGGCCGAGATCGTCGTCAAGGCGGCAGGCCGAGGCTGGATCGAGCACGTCGCTTGGCCGCGTGACGCGGCGGTCGTGGAAACCGGCGATTTCATCGCGGACATATCGCTGATCAAAGAGCGCCTCGGGTGGAGACCAGCAATCCCACTCGAGTCGGGGATCGAGGATGTCGTCCAGCGTTACGCCCAGCTCGAGTTTGGGCCGGACCTCGGCCCGGGATTGCTCGCCTGAAGCGCGAGTACTACCGCGAGTATCGCCAGGTGGAGGATGTCCACTGGTGGTTTGTCGGACGGCGCCGCATCCTGCTCCAGCTACTCGATCGCTACCTCGGCCAGAACGGATCGCACGAGCGCCGGATCCTCGACGTCGGCTGCGGCACCGGGACGATGCTGACCCACCTCGCGATGCTCGGAAAGGCCGAGGGCGTTGATATCGATAGCGAGGCGGTCGGTTACTGCCAGGAGCGCGGCCTCGACAACGTCCACCTGGGAGAGGCGACGCGGCTGCCGTTCGCGGGCGACTCCTTCGACCTCGTGACGGCGCTCGACGTGGTCGAGCACCTGGACGATGACACGGCGGCATTTCGAGAGATGCGCAGGGTGCTCCGGCCTGGCGGCCTCCTTCTGGTCACGGTCCCCGCCCATCGGTTCCTCTGGGGAGACCAGGACGAGGTCAACCTGCACAAGCGACGCTACGCGGCCCCGGAGCTGCGCAACCGGCTGGCCTCGAGCGGGTTCGACGTGTTGCGTCTCTCCTACATGAACGCGCTCCTGTTCGCGCCCATCGCGGTTATCAGACTGCTGCGCCGCATCGAACATCGCGTGCGACCTCGTATTCCGCATGAGTCGGACTTCAGGTACCCTGCCCCGCGACCTTTGAACTTCGTCCTCGGCCACGTCTTCGGCGCCGAAGGCAGGATCCTGCGTCGGGCCGACATCCCGTTTGGCGTGTCGATAGTGGCTCTAGCGCGGAAGGCGCGATGATCGGCGTTGGCTAAGACCGTCGACGTGGTCACCGGCGATCGAACGCGCGATCGCATGCCGGCCTTGCGGCGATGGGCGGGCGCCGCGGTGATCGACGCCGCACCGATCACAAGGGCCCAGTTGATCGCCGGGGTGCAGGCCGCGGTCGCGCCATTTTTCGTCAGCCGGATCGTCGTGTGGGCGGCCACCATCTTTGGCGCCCGCAACATCCCGGCGCCGCCGGGCATGTACTCGAACACATATCCTCCTGCCGCGCTCGCCCCGTTCTACCACTGGGACACCGACGCGTACTGGTACATCGCCCACCACGGCTACACGCTGGGTTCCGGTGGCGTGGAGGCGCAGGCGATCAGAGTGGCGTGGTTCCCTTTCTATCCGCTGCTGGTCTATCTCTCTGGCGGCAGCGTGTGGGCGATGATCCTCGTCCCCAACGTCTGCTTCCTCGCCTCGCTGGCGCTTCTGCACGTCGTGGCGACCAGGCGTATGGACGCGGAGCGCGCACAGCTCGCGCTCTGGCTGGTGGCTATTGGGCCGGCCGCGATGTTCTTCAGCTACCCATACACCGAGTCGGTCTTCCTGCTCCTCTGCGTCGGCGCATTCGCGCTCATGGAGTCGGGGCACTGGCTAATGGCCGGTCTGGCCGGGATGGCAGCGGCCGGGACACGCTTCCCAGGCGTTTTGCTCGCCGCGTCCTTCGGGGCGGAATCGGTGCTCAACAAACGGCGGCGCCTGACGATCGCGGTAGCCGGCCTGCTGCCTGTGGCCGGCCTCGCGGTCGTCAGCCTCGTCGATTGGACGCAGATGGGCGATCCGCTTGGCTTTGTTCACGCGCGGGCTTTCTGGATCGGGCCCGATCGGAACCCGCTCTACCTGGTGGGCTCGTTCCCGAAGGCCGTGATCGAAGGCGACCCATTCAACCCGGAAGCAATCGGGGTGCCGGTGCTTGCCGTATTTGCGATCGGAGCCGCATGGGTGGCCCTGCGCATGCCCGCCGCGTATGGCGTATTTGCTGTTACGCAGGTCCTGGTCGCCTTCGACCAGGGTCTCTACCTACACATCTTCAGCCTGGTGCCGCGCGTGGTCTCGGTGATCTTTCCGTGCTACTTCGCGTTTGCCACGCTGCTGGCGACGAGGCGCAACCTGAGGCTCGCCTGGATTGGGTTGTCGGCGTCGGCGATGATATTCAACGCGGCGCTCTACGGCGCCTGGCGCTTCGTCGGCTGACTACCTGACGGCGGGGAGCCAGGCGGCGCGATTGTTCTCGTAGGCGGCGATGTCTGGCTCGTGGCGCTCGACCAGGGAGATCTCGTCGAGGCCCTCGAGCAGACATTCCCGGGTGAATGGATCGATCTCGAATCGATAGCTGAACCCCTCGCCGCGCACCTCCTGCCTCTCGAGGTCCACCGTGATGCTCGTATCCGGATCCTCTACGACGAGGTCGAACAGATGCCGGACCTGGCCGTCAGGCAGCGACACCGCGAGCAGGCCGGTCTTGTGGCAGTTCGCCCGGAAGATGTCGGCGAAGCTCGGCGCAATGATCGCCTGGAAGCCGAAGTCGCGCAGCGCCCACGGCGCGTGCTCGCGCGACGAGCCGCAGCCAAAGTTCGCCCCTGCCACCAGCACCGAAGCTCCCACATGCTCTGGCCGGTCGAGCACGAAGTTGCCCCGCGCGCGCCAGTCATAGAAAAGGAAGGGGCCGTACCCGGTGCGCTCGATCCGCTTCAAGAATTGCTTGGGGATGATCTGGTCCGTGTCGACGTCTGCCAGGTCGAGCGGAGCCATGCGCCCGGACACCTGCTTGATCGCGGCAGGCATCAGATCAGCTCCCTCACGTCGACCAGATGGCCGGTCAGCGCCGCCGCGACCGCCATGGGCGGGCTCATCAGGTGCGTCCGCCCGCCGGCACCCTGCCGGCCTTCGAAGTTGCGGTTGGAGGTCGAGGCGCAGCGCTCACCGGGCGCCAGGATGTCCGGGTTCATGCCCAGGCACATCGAGCAGCCGGCGTTGCGCCACTCGAAGCCGGCCGCCTTGAAGACCAGGTCGAGACCCTCTTTCTCCGCGGCCAGCTTGACCGACGTCGAACCGGGCACGACCATCGCTCGTACCTTCGGATGCACGTGCCGGCCGTTGATGACGCCTGCCGCCGCGCGCAGGTCCTCGAGGCGCGCGTTGGTGCAGGAGCCGATGAAGACACGGTCGATCGCAACGTCCGCCAGCGCCAGGCCGGGCCGGAGGTCCATGTAGCGCAGGGCGCGCTCGTCGGTCTCCGAGCGAGGGTCCGGCACGCGTCCGGTGACGGGAACCACCTGTGCGGGATTCGTGCCCCACGTGACGTGCGGCTCCAGAGCGGCGGCGTCGATGTCGATTTGGCCGTCGAATGACGCGTCGTCGTCGGAGCTGAGCGAGCGCCAGTAGTCCAGAGCCTTCTCCCACAGATCGCCATGCGGTGCGTGCGGTCTGCCTTCGACATAAGCGAAGGTCGTGTCGTCGGGCGCCACCATTCCGGCCTTGGCGCCCCACTCGATGGACATGTTGCAGACCGTCATCCTCCCTTCCATCGACAGGCCTCGGATGGTCGGGCCGCGGTACTCGACCAGATGCCCCTGCCCGGCCGAGGTGCCGACGCGGCCGATCAGGCCGAGCACGATGTCCTTGGCGGTCACGCCAATTGGCAGCTCGCCGGATACGTTGACCGCCAGGTCGCCGTGGCGGTTCTGGGGAAGGCACTGCGTGGCAAGCACGACCGCGACTTCGGAGGTGCCGATGCCGAATGCCAGTGCGCCGAAGGCTCCATGGGTGGAGGTGTGGGAGTCGCCACACACGATCAGCATCCCCGGCTGCGTCAGGCCGAGCTCCGGCCCGATCACGTGAACTATGCCCTGGCGGCGGCTGCCGATCTGGTGCAGCCGGATGCCCTCGCGGCCGCAGTTCTCCACCAGGACCTCCATCTGCTTGCGCGAGAGCTCGTCCGCCGAGCGGACTCCGCCGCGGGTGGGGACGTTGTGGTCCATCGTAGCCACGGTCAAGTCGGGGCGGCGCACGTGGCGGCCGGCCATGCGCAGGCCCTCGAAAGCCTGCGGGGACGTGACCTCGTGGACGAGGTGGAGGTCGACGAAGAGCAGGTCGGGCTCGCCTTCAGCCGAGCGCACGACATGGCCGTCCCACAGCTTCTGAGCCAGCGTGGAAGCCTGGCTCCGCCGCTCCCCGCGAGCATCTTCGCTACTGGCTCGGCTCATCCGGGCGTTGCCGCTTGCGCTCCGGTCCTCACGCATCGAGGGGATGCGCTCCGGTCCGGTGCTCGCGGCGCCTACGGATGAGCTCGACCCAGCGCGAATCTGCACCGCGCGGCCGGCGGATCCAGGCTAGAGGCATCGAGGGCGACAACTCTACGCAGGACAGGACGCGGAAATTTGTGCCTCGCCTACAACCGGAGGAGGGGAGTCTCTCGTTAACATGCCTAGGCACATGTCCCAGTCGCGCGCGCTCGGCCTCGTACTTGTTGGCCTTCTGGGCCTTATTGGCATTGCATCGGGGGCCCGCGCGACCTAGACAGACCGCCAGATAGATCGCAAAAGCCCCCGACCGAAATGCGGGGGCTTCTTCATTTTCGAAGGAGTCCGCCAGAAAAGTGACCGGAGCCGACATGATCCTGGAAGCGCTGGAGCGCGAGGGAGTCGAGCACATCTTCGGCTACCCGGGCGGCGCCAACCTGCCGATCTATCAGCACCTTCCCGAGCACCCGAAGCTCAAGCACATCCTCGTCCGCCACGAGCAGGGCGCCGCGCACATGGCCGACGGATACGCCCGGGCCAGCGGGCGGCCAGGCGTAGTTTTCGCAACCTCCGGCCCCGGCGCGCTGAACCTGGTCACCGGGCTCTGCACCGCCTACATGGACTCGGTGCCGTTGGTCGCCATCACCGGCCAGGTGCCCAGCACTGTCGTGGGCAGGGACGCATTCCAGGAGTCCGACGTCATCGGCGCCACGAGCTCGGTGACCAAGCACAGCTACCTCGTGACACGGATCGACCAGCTGCCGCGTGTGATCCATGAGGCGTTCCACATCGCGACCACTGGGCGTCCAGGGCCGGTCTTGATCGACATCTGCCGCGACGTCCAGCAGGCCGAGGCCGACCGTGTGACGCCGGAGCGCCTGGAAATCCCCGGCTACAGGCTCAACGGCCATGTCGATCTGGACCACGCGCGGCGGGCGGCTCACGCACTGGCGGCCGCCGAGCGTCCCGTGATCCTTGCCGGTCACGGCGTGATCCTCAGCCACGCCGAGCGGCAGCTGCAGGAGCTGGCCGAGGCCGCCGCCGCTCCAACCGGCACGACGCTGCTCGGTATCGGGGCCTTCCCGGTCAAGCATCCGCTCTCGCTGCATATGACCGGCTTCATGGGCACCGGCTGGAACCTCAAGGCGGTCCAGAACGCGGACGTTTTGATGATGGTCGGCATGCGGGTTGACGACCGCGTGACCGCCAAGCTCGCGGGCTTTGCGCCGAACGTCAAGACATTCATCCACGTCGACATCGATGGCTCGGAGATGGGCAAGAACGTCCGCCCTCACATCGAGCTCGTCGCCGACGCAGGGCAGGCGCTCGAAGCGATGCGGCCCCACATCGGCCTGCTGAATTCGGGGCGGGCCGCCTGGCTGAACCAGATCGACGCCTGGCGCGAGGAGCACCCGCTGCGCTACAAGCGCTCGAACGGGCGCCTCCAGCCGCAGGACGTGCTGATCGATATGTATCGGCGCGCCCGCAGCGAGGCGATCGTCGTCGCCGACGTGGGCCAGAACCAGATCTGGGCAGCGTTGTGGTGGAACTACGACCGGCCCGGTCTCTTCATCAACTCGGGTGGCGCGGGCACGATGGGCTTCGCCCTTCCGGCTGCAATAGGCGCGAAGTTCGCACGGCCCGCCGTCCCCGTGTGGTGTGTCGCAGGCGAGGGCGGTTTTGTGATGACCGCACAGGAGCTGTCCGTCGCCGTCGAGCACCAGCTCGACGTCAAGATCGTGCTGCTCAACAACTTCTCGCTGGGCATGGTCCGCCAGTTCCAGGACGACTTCTACGGCGGCGTGCGTTCCCAGGTCGACCTGACGCAGATGCCCGACTTCGTGAAGCTCGCCGAGGCATATGGGCTGCCCGCGATGCGGGTGGACAGGCTCGAGGACGTCGGACAGGCGATGGATGCGGCCGAGCGGACGAAGGGCCCGTTCCTGATCGACTTCCGGATCGATCCGGAGGCCAACGTCTACCCGATCGTGCCGATCGGGAAGACCCTGAACGAATTCTGGGAGTCGCCCGAATCGTGAGCCAGAAGATCCGGATCCTCTCGGTCGTGGTCGAAGACGGCCCAAACACGCTGACAAGAGTTTCGGGCGCCATCCGCCGGCGCGGCTTCCACGTCCGCGCGATCTCGGTCGGTCCCAGCCAGGAACCGGGGCGCATCCGGATCAACCTGCAGGTCGACCACGGCCATGCCGAGGCCGACCAGGTCCGCAAGCAGCTCGAGCGCCTGGTCGAGGTCGTGGAGGTCGAGGACCTCACCGAGCACGACCTGCACACGCGCGAGCTCGTGGTCGCCAAGGTCACCGCGGCCGCCGACGTCGCGGGACTGCTGGAGCGCGGAGCCAGGGTGCTGGCGAAAGGCGCCGACGGCACGACCGTCGAGTTTTCCGGCGAGCGCGACGAGGTCGGCCAGTTCGTCGACGAGCTGACCCGGCATGGAATCGTCGACGTGGTCCGGTCCGGCCCCGTCGTCATGAGGAGAACGGCATGAAGATCCACTACGACGTCGACTGTCCGCCGAGCCTGGGCGAGCCGGTCGCCGTGATCGGCTACGGCAGCCAGGGCCGCGCACATGCCCTGAACCTCCATGACTCGGAGGAGGACGTCCGCGTCGGGCTTTACCCCGGCAGCAAGTCGATCGAGCGGGTCGAGGCAGACGGTCTGCGCGCGGTGCCGGTGCCAGAGGCGGTGTCCGAAGCGACGGTCGTGATGGTGCTGACGCCAGATGCCGGCCAGGGCAAGCTGTTTCGCGAGTCGATCGAGGCGCATCTCCAGCCGAGGTCGATGCTGCTGTTCGCGCACGGTTTCGCGATCCACTTCGCACAGATCAAGCCAAACCAGGACATCGACGTCGCGATGATCGCGCCGAAGGGGCCGGGACATCTGCTGCGCAGCACGTACGTCGCCGGGCAGGGCGTGCCGGCGCTGATCGCGGTCCAGCAGGACGCCACGGGCCACGCATGGCGGCGCGCTCTTGCCTACGCGCGCGCGCTTGGAGCGGGTCGCGCCGGCATCCTCGAGACCACATTCAAGGAAGAGACCGAGACCGACCTCTTCGGCGAGCAGGCGGTGCTGTGCGGCGGCGTGGCCAACCTGGTGAAGACCGGCTTCGAGACGCTGGTCGAGGCCGGGTATCAACCCGAGCTCGCGTACTTCGAGGTCCTCCACGAGCTGAAGCTCATCGTCGACCTGATGTACCGCGGCGGCCTGGGCTTCATGCGCTACTCGGTCTCTGACACCGCCGAGTTCGGCGATTACGTCTCAGGCCCGCGCATCATCGACGGCCACGTGCGGGAGCAGATGCGGCAGGTCCTGCGCGAGATCCAGGACGGGTCATTCGCCGAGCAGTGGCTCGACGAGAACTCCAATGGCCGGGAGCGGTTCATGGCCATGCGGCGGAGCGATGCGGATCACCAGATCGAGCAGGTCGGGCGCGAGCTGCGCTCGATGATGACGTGGTTGGAGCCTGTAGAGAAATGAGAGACACAAATCCCGACCGGGTATTCATCTTCGACACGACGCTGCGCGACGGGGAGCAGTCGCCAGGCTTCCACCTCGACGCCAACTCCAAGCTGCGCATCGCGCGCCAGCTGGAGAGGCTCGGCGTGGATGTGATCGAGGCCGGCTTCCCAATCTCGTCTCCGGGGGACTTCGAGGCATGCCGGCGCATCGCGCGCGAGATCCGGGGCACGACGATCACCGCCCTCGCGCGTGCGGTGCGCGAGGACATCGATGCCGTGTGGGGGGCCATCAAAGAAGCCGAAGACCCGCAGATCCACATCGTGCTGTCGGTGTCGGACGTCCACATCAACCGGAAGCTCGGGATGTCACGCGAGGCCGTCCTGAAGCGCGGCGCCGAGATGGTTTCGTACGCGCGCTCGCTGTGCGAGAACGTGGAGTACTCGCCGGAAGACGCAGGGCGTGCCGACGTCGATTACCTGATCGAGACCGTGGAGACGATGATCGCCGCCGGCGCGAACGTCATCAACATCCCGGACACCACCGGGTACTGCCTCCCGTACGAGTTTGGCGAGCTGGTCCGGCGGGTCATCGCGGAGGCGCGAGGTTCAGAAAAAGCGCTCTTCTCGGTCCACTGCCACAACGACCTGGGCCTTGCGGTCGCCAACACCCTCGCGGCAATCTCGGCCGGCGCGCGCCGCGTCGAGTGCACGATCAACGGCATCGGGGAGCGGGCCGGCAACACGTCACTCGAAGAGATCGTGATGCTGCTCAACGTCCGCCAGGCCAGGCTCGGCCTGGAGTGCGGCGTGAAAACAACCGAGATCACGCGCACATCACGCCTCGTGTCCGAGCTGACCGGCACGCCGGTGCAGCCAAACAAGGCCGTGGTCGGAGCCAACGCCTTCGCGCACGCGTCGGGCATCCACCAGGACGGCGTGCTGAAAGACCGCCTGAACTACGAGATCATGAAGCCGGAGGACGTCGGTCTGGCCGATTCGCGCATCGTCCTCACGGCGCGCTCTGGGCGCCACGCGTTTCACCACAGGCTGAGCCGGTTGGGCATCACCCTCAGCGACGGCAGCTCCGACGCGGCGTGGCATCGGTTCCTGCAGCTGGCCGATACGAAGAAGGAAGTGACCGACGAGGACCTGCGCAGGATCGCGGCGATGGCGGACAGCAACGGCTCCGAGGGGAATGGCCATCCGCCTGTGACGGACCAGCTGAATGACCACAACCACGTCGCGGACACCCTTCGACATTTGATCTTCGGGTGATTGATAAGGGGTCCCCGCGAAATCACGCCGAAGGCTCTGATTTCGTGCGGAAAAAGGTTGCTTATCAAGGTGAGCCGGGCGCCTACTCGGACGAGGCGGCAACCACCGTCTTCCCCGAGGCCCAGGCGTCCGGCTTTGCAACTTTCCGGCTGACGTTCGAAGCCCTCGAGATGGGCGCGGTCGATGCGGCGGTGCTCCCGGTCGAGAACTCGAGCGCCGGCGTCGTGCAGGAAGTGTCCGACCTGCTGTGGGAGCTGCCCGGGCTACGAGTGGTCCAGGAGCACATCCACCCGGTTCGCCACTACCTTCTTGGATGGCCTGGACCGGTCGAACGGGCGCTGTCGCATCCCCAGGCGCTGGCGCAATGCGACCGCTACCTCCACTCGCGCCAGATTCGGCCGGTCGCCTACCACGACACCGCCGGCGCGGCCCGTGCGGTGGCGGAGCAGCGGATGCCCGGCACCGCGGCGATCGCCAGCAAGGCCGCGGCCAGCCGGTACGGATTGTACGTGCTTGCCGAGTCCATCCAGGACGACAGCGAGAACCGGACTCGGTTCGTGGTCGTCGAGAAGGGTGCGCCCGCCCGGCCCAGGGACGGCAAGTCCGGCTGGAAAGGGTCTATCGCCTTTGTGACCGCCCACCGTCCCGGCAGCCTGGCCCATGCCCTGGACTGCTTCGCCCGCCGGGGCGTGAACCTGACCCGCCTCGACAGCCGGCCGATGCTGGGCCGGCCGTTCGAGTACCGGTTCTACGTTGACTTCGCGATCAACGGCGAGGCCTCGGCGGCGGCGGCGGCAGAAGCCGCCCTCAGCGACCTGGAAGAAGCCAGCGCCGAGATCAAGCTGTTCGGCACCTACCCGGCTGCATAAAAATCCCCCCTCCCTGAAGGGGTTGAGGGAACAGGGAGAGGGGCAGCAGAAGCAGGCTGCGGCGGGAAGCACTCAGACCGCAGCCTGCAGACAGAAGTTTAACTTAACAACGTTAAGTATGTGACGGGATTATGGGCAATGAGTCCCGTTCAAACCCAGGTTTCAGCACGCCCGCAGACATCGCTGAAGGGTTTGCTATAAAGTGACGCTCCGTGGCGAGCGGTCGCACTGACGGATCAGGTGCGGCCGATCCGCGTCCTCGCCGGCGACGGCTACCAGGAGTAAGCCTCCGCCCGGGTTCGGTCAAACAAGCCAGACTCGAGGCGGGTTTGAGCCTGGCCCAGCTGGGCAAGGGGCATGTCACAGCCCCGGCGATCTACCTGGTCGAGACTGGTCGCACTCGCCCTTCGTTGCCTACCCTCGAACACATTGCCAGGCGAACGGGCAAGCCGATCGAGTTCTTCCTGGCCGAGCCGGCCGGCGGCGACGAGACGCAGGCCAGTCTGATCGCCCTCGAAGCGATGGTTGCCGAGGCTCGCTACCAGGAGGCCATCGCGCTCGGCAGGTCTCTGCTCGACCGCGGATCGTCCGCGTTCCGGCTCGGCCGCATTCGCTACTTCCTGGCTCAGGCCCACCTCGGCCTGTCTCAGCTGGAGCCGGCCGCGATGCTGCTGGCCGAAGCGCGAGCCCATTTCGAAGCGGTCAACGACGGCGTGATGCTCGCCGAGTGCATCGGCGCCCAGGCAACCATCGCCAACATGACCCAGTCAAAGGACGCGGTCGCGCTCGCCGAGGCGGCGCTGAAGGTCTGCCGGGCGCTGCCTACCGTCCCCGCGCTGGCCGAGGCGCGGCTGCTGGCGACCCTCGCCGCCGCCCACATGGCCAACCGCGACTGGGACCAGGCGATCGCCGCCTACGAGAAGTCGATCGAGATCAGCGGGTCGCTTTTTGACTTGCGTGGCGTCGCCCGGTCGTACGGAGATCTGGCCACCGCCTACTACAAGGCCGGGGAGTCGGAGGCGGCTTCGCGCTACGCGATGCGATCCGTGGCGGTGCTGGAAGTCCTTCGCGATCGGGCCGGCCTGGCCCGGTCCGAGAGCAGCCTCGCCGGCGTGCTGATGGCTCGCGGGGACCTCGAGGGCGCCCGGTTGCATCTGGAGCGGTCCCTCGAGCTGTCCAATGAAACGGATCTCGAGGCGGGGCGCAGCCAGGTGCTGCTGAACCTCGCCGAGCTGTCCGTTCGCGAGGGCGAGATCGACCGGGCCCATGGCCTTGCCACCGACGCGCTCGAACTGGCCCAACGCCTTGGCGAGGGCGCGGTGATCGCCGAAGCGCACGTGCTCCTGGGTCGTATCGCCGATCAGCGCGGCGAGAACGAGGTGGTCGATCGTGAGTTCGACGCTGCGATCCATGGATTCGAGGCCGTCGGCATGCACGAACGTCTGCTGCAGTGCCACGGCATCTACGCCGAGATCCTCGAGCGCCGCGGAGAGCTGGCCAAGGCCTACGTCCATATGAAAGAGGCGCTGCAGGCAAGCAGGCCGGGCCTGCTGCGCGACGCAAAACAGCGGGAGAAGGTCAACTCGGCCTAGCCGCCGGGGACCCTTCAGATCGCGTGTTAACGTAGGTTTCGGCCGCATGGCGAAAGCGCTTCGCAACTCGAAGTTCAACCTGACCGCTGAAGCCATAATCGCGGACTACCGGCTCGCGTACAGCAGCCGCCGAGCGAGCGTCATCGGTCGCGCCGAAGTCCTGCGCGGCAACGCCACCTTCGGCATCTTTGGCGACGGCAAAGAGGTGGCCCAGGTTGCCATGGCGAAGACGTTTCGACCGGGTGACTGGCGGGCCGGCTACTACCGCGACCAGACGTTTATGTGGGCGACCCGGATGTCGAACGTCCGCGAGTTCTTCGCCCAGCTTTACGGGAACGCCAGCCTGGAAGCTGATCCAGCATCAGGTGGCCGCCAGATGGGCAACCACTTCGCGACGCGGTTCCTTCACGACTCGGGAGAGTTTGCGCGCGCGGTCGATGCGGCCAACAGCAGCGCCGACGTTTCCAACGTCGCCGGCTGGATGCCGCGCCTGGTCGGGCTTGCATACGCGTCGAAGCTGTATCGCGAGAACCCACAGCTGAAGGACGTCGCCGACGGTTTTTCTGTCCACGGGGACGAGGTCGCTTTCGGCACCATCGGCGACGCCGCTACCAGCGAGGGGCTGTTCTGGGAGACGATGAACGCCGCCGCAGTCATACAGGTTCCGCTCGCGATGTCGATCTGGGACGACGGCTACGGCATCTCGGTTCCCATCGCATACGAAACGACCAAGTCTTCGATCTCAGATGCGCTTCGCGGCTTCACTCCCGACGACCGCCCAGGCATGGACATCTATGTCGTGCGCGGTTGGGATTACCCGGCCCTCGTCGAGACATACGCGATCGCCGTCGACAAGGTGCGACGCGAGCACAAGCCGGCTCTGATCCATGTCACCGAGATGACGCAGCCGCAAGGCCACTCGACCAGCGGCAGCCACGAGCGCTACAAGTCGAAGGAACGGCTGCGCTTCGAGACCGAGTACGACTGTGTGGCGCGCATGCGCGACTGGATCATCGAGTTCGGTATCGCCGGTGAGTCGCAGCTCGAGGGGTGGGAGGCAGCCGACAAAGAGGCCGTGGAAGCCGCTCGCGACCTTGCGTGGGAAGCCTTCCAGGCGCCGATTCGCGCCGAGCGAGATCGCGCCGTGGCGGTCCTGCGCCGGATCGACATGCCGGAGGTCGCAGAGCTGACCAACGAGCTGGACGATGCGCACAAGGTCACGAGGGCCCTGGTGATGTCGACCACCGCGCGCGCCCTTCACCAGCTCCGCGGCATCGAGTCGCCCACGCGTGGTGAGCTGGCGCGTTTCGTCGAGGAATACCGTCGCCAGAACGACGAGCGATACAACTCGTTTCTCTACAGCCAGTCGTCCGAATCCCCGCTGAACGTGCCGGTCGTGGCGCCCGTGTATTCCGAGAAGTCGCCGACCGTCGACGGACGCATGGTCCTGCTGCGCAACTTTGATGCCAACTTCGCTCGCGACCCGCGCATCTTCGTGGTCGGCGAGGACATCGGCCGGCTGGGCGATGTGAACCTGGTCTTCGAAGGCCTGCAGGCCAAGTACGGCGATCTACGGCTGACCGACACGGGGATCCGGGAGGCCACGATCCTCGGCCAGGCGATCGGCGCCGCCATGCGCGGACTGCGCCCGATCTGCGACATCCAGTACCTCGACTATTTCCTGTACGCCCTGGAGACGGCGGCTGACGATCTGGCGACGCTGCACTGGCGCACGGTAGGCGGACAGAAGGCCCCGGTGATCATCAGGACCAAGGGGCACCGCCTGGTCGGAATCTGGCATTCGGGATCGCCGATGTCGGTGCTTTTGAACTCGCTCCGCGGCATCTACATCGCGGTGCCGCGCAACGCGACGCAGGCCGCGGGTTTCTACAACACCCTGTTTCGCGGCGACAACCCCGGCGTGGTGATAGAGGTCCTCAACGGCTACCGGCTGAAGGAGCGGGTGCCGGACAACATCGGGACGTTTACCGTGCCGTTGGGCGTTCCGGAGGTTTTGCGCGAAGGCACCGATGCGACGGTCGTCACGTACGGGGCGTGCTGTGCGATCGCCCTGGACGCCGCCGAGACGCTCGAGAGCCTCGGCGTGTCGTGCGAGGTGTTCGACGTGCAGACGCTGAATCCATTTGACACCGGCCACGTGCTGGCCCGGTCGCTGGAGAAGACGCACGCGCTCGTGTGCCTGGACGAGGACGTGCCGGGCGGAGCGTCGGCGTTCATCCTGCAGCAGATTCTCGAGCTGCAGCAGGGGTGGTGGCATCTGGACGCGGCCCCGCGCACCCTTGCGGCGTCATCCAACCGGCCGGCGTACGGGCCGGACGGGGATTACTTCACGAAGCCGAACCGGGAGAGCATCGTTGAGACGGTGTACGACGTGGTCCGCGAGCGTCAGCCGTGGAGGTTCCCGCCGCTGGATGCGTGAGGCGCGACCATGGCGGCCGCGCCCATGATGAGAAGGATTACGGCGAAGCAGGCAGCGACCGTGACCACGACCCAGCGGGACCAGAACCCGTTGATCTCTACGTTGTTCGGGTCTTTGGGATCGTAGAGGACAGAGATCCTCTGTCCGATCTGAAACGAACCAGACGTTTTGGACTCGGCGGTGATCGGAACTCCAGCCGGGGTTGTGAACTGGACGATCGGGAAGTACATGGTGGTCCGTTGCAGCCGCTCCGCCTTGAGGCTCTGGACGGTGGCCGTCGCCTGAGAGGCCCTGGCGAGGAATCGGCGCTGGGACCTGTAGGCCAGCACCGTCCAGACGATGGCCAGTCCACCGAGAAAGAGACAGACTGGCCCAAACACGGTGTTTGGAATCGGAAAACTCATCGCCGCTAGGTTGTACACCAAAGTCCCAAGGAAGGCGCCAGGTTAGGTCAGGTCGCCGGGCAGGTACTCCACGACCGACAGCATTGGCGCCCGGC
>DATEGL010000171.1:0-4692 GCA_035280145.1 Candidatus Dormiibacterota bacterium
GCATCGCGATGGCTCTTGCGGTCGCGGCGCTCATCGCCGACGGCAAGACCGAGATCGAAGGCGCGGAATGCGTCGCGATCTCGTATCCGAATTTCTTCGACCACCTCGAATACCTGTGCTGAAGGTTCGGAGCGACATCGAAGTCGACTTCGACGCGCTCGAGCTTTACGAGCTGGAGATCACGCCGCCGCGGGATGACTTCGAGCTGGAGGTGAAGCGCGCCACTCAGGCTGCGCGCAATGGAAACATTCCCTCGACGGACCGGGCGCGCGCGCTGTACCGCCGCTTCGGCACCGACCCGACACGCATGCGGCCGTCGTCGGAGGCGCTGCTGCGGCGCATCAAGAAAGGTGAGGGGCTGCCTCGCATAAACTCGCTGGTCGATGTCGCCAACGCGCTGTCGGTGCAGCTGCAGGTGCCGGTCGGCCTCTACGACCTCGACAAGGTCAAGGGCGGCGAGCTGACGATCCGGTTGGGCGCAGAGGGCGAGAGCTACGAGGGGATCGGCAAGGAGCGTGTGAACGTCGCGGGCCGGATCTGCGTCGCAGATGCGGAAGGCCCGTGTGGGAATCCCAGCGCTGATTCGGCACGGACGATGATCACCACCGCCACCGAGCGCGCGGCGTGGATCTACTTCCTGTCTGTCGACGCAGAAAACATCGACCGGACCGCGGAGCTGGTCGCGGTCTTCGGTCGCGGCCTGATGCGTGTGGTGGCATGAGGGTCGCCACCGAGCAGGTCCTGTGCGTGCGCCGCGAGGACATCTTTCCGGATGGCGCGTGGCACGGCTTCGTCAGCGACCACCTCGATCGGTACCAATCTGTGATTCGCGAGCGCCACTTCTTCAAGGCGCGCGCCGAGGTGGAGAACGATCCGAGCTTCCAGCAGATCATCCCGTATGTCGTGTTCCGTCACGGCGACCGGTACTTCCTCACGCATCGCCTGCGGGCTTCTTCCGAGCGCCGGCTGCGCAAGCAGTACTCGCTGGGGGTTGGCGGCCACATCAACCCCGGCGATCTTTCCGCAGGTGACCCGATTCTCGACGGGCTGAAGCGCGAGTGGGAGGAGGAGGTCGTATACAGCGGCCGCTTCGAAGCCACACTGCTCGGCTTCTTGAACGAAGATTCGTCGCCGGTGTCGAAGGTGCACCTCGGCGTCGTGTTCATCGTCGACGGAGACACGCCGAACATCAGCATCCGCGAGACCGACAAGCTGGCCGGCGAGCTGCTCACCCTCGACGAGATGCGGATGTACTACCTGGCCATGGAGTCCTGGTCGCAGATCGTCTATGAGCGGCTGGTCGGGTGAGGTACGTCGACGTCGGCGGCGCCCGCATCTCGGTCATCGGACTCGGGACGTGGCAGTTCGGATCCACGGAGTGGGGCTACGGCCGGGATTACGACCAGACCGTCGCGGGCGACATCGTGCGTCACGCCCTGGATCTCGGCGTCAACCTGATCGACACCGCGGAGGTGTACGGGCTCGGGCGGTCCGAACGCATCGTCGGCAAGGCGATTCAGAGACGGCGCGACCATGTCTTTCTCGCCACCAAGCTCTTTCCTGTCGGGCTTCCGTTCATGACCCGATTTCGGGCTCGGCTCAGCCTGCGTAGGCTGGGGGTCGACCACGTGGACCTGTATCAGCAGCACTGGCCAAGCCCGTTGTTCCCGCCACGCTCGACGATGCCGCAGTTCAAGAAGCTGCTCGACGCGCGTCTGATCCGGCACGCCGGCGTCAGCAATCACAGTCTCGCTTTGTGGCAAGCGTGCGAAGCGGCCCTGGGCGGCCCGGTGCTGTCGAACCAGGTGCGCTTTAGCCTGCTCGACCGCCGGCCGGAGCGCGAGCTGCTGCCGTGGGCGCAGCGAGAAGGCAGGCTCGTCATCGCGTACAGCCCGCTGGGCCAGGGCCTCCTGTCGGGCAGTTACCAGGCGTCGGCGCCAGGAAACTTCCGCCGGTTCCGCACCGAGTTCAGCGACGTCGCGAGGGCAAAGCGCGAGCCGCTCCTGGGCGCGCTTCGGGAGATCGGGTCGGTCCATGGAGTCACCCCTGCGCAGGTCGCGCTTGCCTGGCTGGTTCAGAAGCCGAACGTGGTCGCCATTCCAGGCGCGTCGAGTGTGGCCCAGTTGGAGCAGAACGTGGCCGCCGGAGACATCACCCTTACTCCCGACGAGGTCGCGCGTCTGGATACCCTGAGCGCATGAAGCTCGAGTCGGTAGAGATGCGGCGGATCAAGCTGCCCCTTGTCTCGCCGTTTGAAACATCGTTCGGGGTGCAGACCGAGCGGGACGTTCTGCTGCTGAAAGCCGTCACCGACGCCGGCGAGGGATGGGGCGAATGCGTGGCGGGGGAGGAGCCGGTGTACTCGTCGGAGTACGTCGACGCCGCGCAGCACGTGCTGATCCATCACCTCATTGACAGGCTCGTCGGTCACGAGCTCGAGGCGGCCGATGTAGCCGTCCTCCTCGAGCCGGTGCGCGGCCACCGGATGGCGAAGTCGGCCATCGAGATGGCTGTGCTCGACGCCGAGCTGCGAGCGCGCGGCGAGTCGTTCGGACAGTTCTTCGGCGCCGTGCGACAAGAGGTCGACTGCGGGGTGTCCGTCGGCATCCAACAGTCGATCGGGCAGCTGCTGAAGACCGTCGGCGGCTACCTGGACCAGGGATACCGGCGAGTCAAGCTCAAGATCAAGCCGGGCTGGGACGTCGAGCCTGTGAGCCGGGTTCGCAAGGAGTTCGGCGATGTGCCGCTTCAGGTGGACGCCAACACCGCATACACGCTGGCGGACGAGCACCATCTTGCGGAGCTCGACCCCTTCGACCTGCTGCTGATCGAGCAGCCGCTGCCGGAGGAGCAGGTGCTCGACCACGCCAAGCTGGCGAAAGTCGTGAAGACGCCGATCTGCCTGGACGAATCGATCGTCTCGGCGCATGCGGCCGCCGATGCGATCGAGCTGGGTGCGTGCCGGATCATCAACATCAAGCCGGGGCGGGTCGGCGGTTACCTGGAGGCGCGCAGAATCCACGACGTTTGCGTGGAGCGCGGCGTCCCCGTATGGATGGGCGGCATGCTCGAAACCGGACTTGGGCGCGCGGGCAACGTCGCGATGGCGGCCATGGGCGGTTTCACGCTGCCGGGCGACACGTCAGCGTCCGACCGCTACTTCCATCACGACATCGTCACGGAGCCTTTCGTTCTGCGCGACGGCCGGCTCCGGGTCCCCACCGGGCCTGGGCTCGGCGTGAGCCTGGACATCGAGTACCTCGACTCGATTACGAGCTGGCGGTGGCCATGAGATCGGTCATCGCCCAGGTGTTGTCAGCTTCGCCGAGGCGCTGCAGGCCGAACTGATCCTCGATCGTCGCCAGGAGCGCGTAGTGGTTGTAGGCGCGGCTGCTGGCGTGGTTGGCCATATGTGGCCGGATGACGAGGGTCAGCACCGAGTTCGCGCTGTCCTCGCCCTCGTCCCATGTGATGAAGAGCACGCCGTCGTGCTGCCACGCGGAGCTCGCGAGGATGGACGGGACGGTCTGGGCGAGCCACGCGTCGGCGGTGGCGGTGGAGCAGTCGTGTCCGCTGTGGCACTGGTTCGGCGTGATCCAGACGAAGCTCGGCAACGTGCCGGCCACGTCGCTTGCGAACCCGCTGAAGGGCACGACCTGCGACGGACACTTGCTGCCGTAGTAGGGAAACGGGTCGTGTTTCAGCGCGTAGCCGTTGCCGTTGCTCATGCAATTGGCGCCCATGCCCTCCATGTACGCGCGCCAGTCGACGCCGGCGTTGGTGAGCTGCGCCCCGAGGCCGCCGGCGGGCAGCGCGTGCCAGCCGTCGTCGGCAACCCCCCACGTGCTGCCGGACGTGATGGCGAGATAGTTCGGCAGGCTTGGGTGGGTGACACCGTGATAGTTGGTGGCCACGCCGTATTTCGCGGCGAGCTGCGCGGTATAGGCGCCCGCGGCGGCCTGATTCGCCGAGCGGTTCTCCATGACGATCACGAACACGTGCGACGCAGTCGATATCGGCTCCGGACTGGCCGGTGCCGGCGACGCCGCGATTGCCTCCGGCGTTTGCGTCGGGTGGACGCGGGCGTTGGGGCCGCCCCCGCACGCGGCCGCGGCTAGCATCGCCGCGATGAGGATGGCGGGTGGGCGGTGGGAGCTCGGGATTCGGCCCGAGCGCGGCGGCCGCATCGTTTCCCTGCGCCTCGACGGCGAGGAGCTGCTGGACCAGGGCATCGGAGTCGACCAGCCTACCGCGGACGGGTTTGTCGAAGGCGGTGCGTTCGGGTGGGACGAGATGGTGCCGAACGTGGAGCCGACCGAGACGCTGCCCGATCACGGCGAAGCCTGGCGGCTGCCGTGGGAGGTTCTGCGCCAGGCTCCCGGCGAGGTTTCCATGAGGTGCCGCGGCAGGCTGGTGCCGTGGGAGCTGACGCGCAGCATCGATCTGAGCGACGGCACGGTGACGGCCGCCTACACGTACCGCAATGCCGGCAAGACGCCGCACAACGCGTGCTGGTGCGCGCATCCGTTGTTCCGCTACGAGCCGGACATGGTGGTGTCGGTTGACATTCCGAGGCCGGATGAGGGACGAAGCGCCAAGGTGTTCCTGCCGCGCGCGTCGGTCGACCGGGCCCGCCTCGGCCGCGTGGAGCTCGGCTGGGACGCGTCGGTGACTCCGCACGTCGGGGTCTGG
>DATEGL010000172.1:0-6179 GCA_035280145.1 Candidatus Dormiibacterota bacterium
CCAGATCAGCAACCGCGCGGCATCGATCCTCATCGCCATGTCAGCAAGCTTGTTGCCGACCGCCTCGTGCTGCCAGATCGGCTTGCCGAACTGTTTGCGGTCCTGTGCGTACTCGAGCGCGAACTCGTAAGCGGCGCGCGCGATGCCTAGCGCGCCCGCGCCGACGCCAGGCCTGGTGGCCTCGAGCGTCATCAATGCACCCAGCGCGCCTGGACCGGCGTTCTCCGCGTCGGGCTCGCCGCCGAGACGGTGGTCGAGCGGCACCAGGCAGTCCTCGAGGATGACCTGGGCAGTGTGGCTGGCGCGGACGCCGAGCTTCTTCTCCTTGCGGCCCATGCGGAGGCCGGGGGTGCCCTTGGGAACGAGGAACGACGCGATGCCGGCCGGCCCTTTCGAGGGGTCGGTGTTGGCGTAGATCACGTGGTAGTCGGCGATGCCGCCGTTGGTGCAGAACTGTTTGGTTCCGTTGAGGACGTATCCTTCGTCGACTCTCTTGGCGCGCGTCTTCATCGACAGCGCGTCGGATCCTGAATCCGGCTCGGTCAGGCCAAGTCCGCCCAGGACGAGCTTGTCCGGGTTGGTGAACTCAGGCAGCCAGCGCTTCTTCTGCTCCTCGGTTCCGCTAGAGCGGATACCCGCGATGGCCAGGGCCATGGATTGGATGCACACAGCGATCCCGGCGCAGCCCCAGCTGAGCTCCTCGTTGAGGATCAGCTCAGTCAGGAAGTCGAAGCCCTGGCCGCCATACTCCTCCGGCAAGAACGCGGCTGGGCTGAGGCCCAGCCTGTGCGCCTTCTTGACGACCTCGTAAGGAAACTCCTCCGTCTCGTCGTAGTGCGCGGCGACCGGACGGATCTCCTTTTCCGCAAACTCGTGAGCCAGGTCCCGTATCGACTCCTGCTCCGGTGTCAGGGAAAACTCGAGGGTCATGACACGTCGGCCGTGGCCCTGGTCAGCACAGCCTCTCCCTTCTGATTGACCGCGCTCAGCTCCAGCTTGCCGGGGCCGTCGGGCACGGCACGAAAGGTCACCGTGTCGCCCGGCTCCACCATGCCGGCAAACCGGACCGACAACCGCTTGAGGTGCTGGGGACCGCCCACAGCCTCAGCGACGACTGTGGCCAGAATTCCCATCTGGAGCAGACCGTGCGCGATCACGCCGGGGAGACCAACCGAGCGCGCGAAGTCTTCATCGAGGTGAATTGGGTTGCGGTCGCCCGACGCGTCCGCGTAAGCCGCGATCTGTTCACGAGTGAAAGTGATGTTGCGCTCGCTCATGGCCTTATGACGAAGAGTGTTCGCGATCGGCACACCGGCTTGCCCTTTTCGTCGGTCGTGTCCGTCTCGAAGCTCACGAAGCGCATGCCGCGGCGGCTCACGTCTGAGGCGATTCGACCGGTCGACAGGACGGTCTCACCAACTTGCGGATGCCGCGTCCACTCAAACTCCTGCTCCGCATGCAGCAGCTTCCCGAAATCGATCGCGGCCTCCTCGTCGCCGAAAAGCAGCGGCGCGGTGACGCCCAGCGAGTAGACGGCGGCGAACGTCGGCGGCACGCCGTCGTTCGGGTTGGCACCGATCGCCCTCGCAAATGCCTCGACCCACTCCGAGTGGATCTCGAATCTCACCGGCGTGTAGGTTCGCCCGGCGACCGCTGACACGAGAGAAGACTCTAGGGTCTGGTCGGCCTCAGGCGCGCGAACACGCGGCGCAGCAGCGTCGGCCGGAGAGCCGACCACGCCTCCATGACGGTGGGCCGGGCGGTGGCCGCCTGGTCGGGTGGCGCGTAGGCCGCGACCACAAATCCGCTCGCCAGCGACCCCACCGGCTCGGCGGCTTCGGGGAACGCCCTCTGTAATCGGCGGCCGACCTCGTACGGAGTCTCGCCCGGCCGGCGTTCAGCGCCGGCGAGGCTCGCGAGCGCAAGGGTCCGCCGCCACACCGCCATCACCGTGCGCGGCCGAAGGTACCGAGAGACGGCGGCGAGCAGCAGCAGGATCAGAGCGACGATCACCGCGGCGATCTTGGTCAACGCCGAGGCGTCGAGCGAGCCCACCCTGATCCCAACTCCCCCGCCGCCCGCCCCGGGGTCGGGCAGCTGGCCGCGGTCTGGCCTGGGCGTGGAGGTCCCGCCACCGCCGATCACCCCGGAGATCACCGTGTCGCATCCGTCGTCGCGCAGACAGGCGTTGTTCCCGGTCACGCCGCGCGTGATCTGCGTGTAGATCCCCTGGTCGTCCGCCGTCGGCTCGAACGGGATCCAGCCATAAGCGAGCTTGTCGTGTGAAGGCGAAGGGAAGTAGACCTCGACCCACGTGTGCGCGTCCTCACCGCGAACCACGAACGAGTTGATGGTCTGGTCAAACGACCCCGGCCCATAGCCGGTAACGAGGCGAGTCGGAATGCCCAGCGAGCGCAGCATGTCTCCCATCGCGGTCGCGAAGTACTCACAAAAACCCTTGTGCGAGACAAAGAGGAAGTAGTCGATCGTGTCCATGCCGTCCGGCGTCTTGGGCGGCGAAAGCGTGTACGTGAAATTGTGCGTATCGCGCAGGTAGTTCTCGATTGCTGTTGCGGAGTCGTAGTCGTTCGTGGCCCCTGCGGCCCGGACGACCTGGAGCGCTAGGGCATGAATCTTCTGCAGGACGGCGGCGTTCCGGTAGCTCGGCGTCGGCTCGGCTGCATAGGGCTTGACCCAGTCTGGATAGTCGGTGCCGGCGCTCTCCAGGTCCGTCGTCGCCGCAGTCGAATACTCAACGGTGACGGCATAGTTGCCTGCCGAGGTGGGAGGCACCAGGCTGCTGAGGCGATCGACCGTGTAGAGGCTCGCGTTATTGCCGACGAGTCGCTTCGGTGTGACCTCCGTGACGACGGTCGAGCGGTCGATCCGGTAAAGCTGACCCGGATAGAAGAGGACATCGGTGAACCCGCTCGGCGGTCTGCGCATCGTGACGTCGATGCCCGCGACTTCGAGCTTTTGATACTGCTCGCTGTAATCGATGATCTGGTTCTTCGGCACCGTGGAGCGCGTGCCGGTGGACTGGGGATAACGCCACTCGCCACCGCTCGTGATGACGTCGTCGACGCCCCGGAAATAGCGCGCCTTGCTCGCGTAGCCGCCGACGATCGTGTACGTGAAGACGATGTCGCGCGTGCGCTGCAGCGGTCCGCTCAGCTTGACCTCGTCCGTGAAGCCCGTCACGCCGCCCCCGCCGGGACCGCTTCCAAAGAAACCCGGATGACTGAGCCGCTGCTGAAGCTGCGCCCAGCTCGTGAACGCACTTGACTCGACGTCGAGAGTGCGGTCAACCGTCGACAGCGGCGGCAGCATGATCCCGAGCACGATGAGCGCGGCCATTGCCACGAGGCCGCTCTCCCAGAAATCCCAGCGTGCGTCGCCAGTGAGCTTGACGCTGGCACGCACCGCGTTGGCGATAGAGCTCGTGTAGTTGCTCCACAACAGGAGCGCGAGGGTGAGCACGAGCATGGCCAGCGTGTAGCCGTTCTGGTCCTGCGGCACGTTGAGCAGGTTCGTTGCGAACGCAGCGGCGCCCGGGATCAGGCCGAGCATCGGCTTGCGCCAGCGCAGCACGCACCAGGCGAGCCATGCGCCGGTGACCCACATCAGCAGGCAGATGAGAAACAGGAAGAACGACGGATCTGACGCGGCGGTCCCGTCGTTGAGGCGCTCCCACCAGACGTTGATCAGCGGCAGCCCCAACACGTCGGTCGGGTGGCGCAGGTGGATTTGAGGCCAAGCGCCCCACCCGGCCGCCAAAGGCGCAAGCACCAGGCCGATGCCAAGGCCGATGGGCTCGCGCACCGGTGAGATCGCCAGCGCGGTCATCACCACAGCGCCGGCGACGGCGATCAACGTGATGACGTCGATCCCGTCCACCCAGTTGACCGCGATCGTCGAGCGGGCGACGGTGATGCTCATAAGGAGCACCAGCGCCGCAGACCAGAAACGCCCTCCGCCCATCAACTCCTTCGTGCGCTCCCACACGAGCGCGCGACGGCTCAGGACGGCGTCGAACGCCGCCTCCGGGCCGACCAGCCTTCCCTCAGGCGATACGTATCGCATCCCTGGTCCTCACGAGGCGTGCGAAGTCGTCACCGCGCCGCACGACATACAGGTCGACGTCCTGGCCGAGGTCGAAGCTCGGGTTCTGGTCGGGGCCGCCGAAACTCGCTGCATCCATGTAGAAGACGATCAGGTTGGTGTGCCTGCCGCGCACGGCCTGCAGGAGGCGCACCCACTCGGGGTCGGCGCTCGGTGTGATCACCGCGATGGCGCGCCGAGGCAGCCGCCGGATGCGGTCCCACGCGAGCGTCTGCGTCAGCGGCGCGCGACCGTCCGCCTGGCAGACGGCAAGATAGTCGAGGATCAGGCGGTCCTGCCGCACTGCGCGGTGCGGCTCGAGCACCGTGCCGCGCGAGTCGTTGGCGATCAAGCCGACCTGCCGGCCGCGGCTGTGCACCTGGGCGGCCATCGAAGCGGCGAGGCTGACCGCGTACTCGACGGTCGACTCCTCGCCCTCGCCGAAATGGACGGCTCGATCCAGGTCGAGCAGGATCCAGAGGTCTGTCGTCAGCGGCTGCTCGAAAGTCTTGGAGATGAGGCGCTGGTACTTGACCGAGAGGGGCCAGTGGATGCGGCCGTAGCTGTCGCCGGGTGTGTAGTCGCGCACGCCGCCGGTCTCTGGCGGATAGTCCGCCCACGCCCCGAGCGCCTGCGAAGTTCCGACCTGTTGTGAGCTCGGCGTCACCAGGTCGGGCACAGGCCGCACGCGCGGATAGACGAGGATCGACGTGCGCTGCGACAGCTTCAGCTCGCGATCGAAGAGGCCAAAGGGTTCCCTGACCCGCAGCGACGTGGGGCCCAGCGCCATCCACCCTCTCCGCCGGTACACCCCTCGCGCTTTCCACCTCACGACCTCGCTCCCGAGCGAGATCACGCGGCCCGGTTGGTAGTCGGAGATGTGGCTGAGGTCGCGGACCTCGACCCAGGGCGCCGGTATCCAACCCTTGCGCCGGACTTCGAAAACCTCTTCGTAGACCTCGCCGACGGTTGGGGTGCCTGGGTCGACTCGCCGCGCTACGGAGACGCCCCGGATCGCCAGCTTCGGCCACGCCCAGGCGATGACGAACAGAAGACACAGCGCGTACGCGAACGCATACGCGGGCCGGATCGCGGTCAGCCATGTGAAGAAGAGAAGGAGACCAAGCGCGCCGGCGAGGGCGACCTTGCTCATTTGGGTTTCCCCTCTAGCTTCTGCCTACCCGTCGTACGCCATCTGGGGCACGTGCTCGCGCTCGAGCAGTCCCGCAACCAGCTTGCCTGCGCTCTGGCCCTGCATCTCGGCGTTCGGCCGCAGGATGATGCGGTGCGCGAGCACTGGCTCGGCCAGGGTCTTGATGTCATCCGGCGTGACGAAGCTGCGGCCCTGGATCGCGGCCAACGCCTGGCTCGCGTGGTAGAGGTGCAGCGTGCCGCGGGTGCTGGCGCCCAGCGCGACCTCAGGATTGCCGCGCGTGCGACCGACCAGGCGCGCGATGTACTCGCGCAGCTCGGGCTTGACGAACGTCTCGCGCACCGCAGCCTGGGCTGCATTCAATTCATTTGGTGAGACCACGGGCTGGAGCTCTTCCATTGGCGACTCGACCTTGTGCTGGTTGAGCAGGTTCGCCTCTTCCTTCTCGGTCAGGTATCCGAGCTTGACCTTCATCAGGAAGCGGTCGAGCTGCGCTTCGGGAAGTGGAAAGGTGCCGGAGTATTCGACGGGGTTTTGCGTTGCCATGACCATGAAGGGCTTCGGCAGCACGTGCGTCTCGCCGTCGATCGTTACCTGCCGCTCTTCCATCGCCTCGAGCAGTGCGGCTTGCGTCTTCGGGCTGGCGCGGTTGATCTCGTCGGCAAGCAAGACCTGGGCGAACACGGGACCGGGGCGAAACTCGAACTCATTCATTTTCTGGTTGAAGGCCCGAACTCCGGTGACGTCCGAGGGCAGCAGGTCCGGAGTGAACTGAATGCGTCGGAAGGTGCAGTCAAGCGAGCGGGCCAGGGACTTGGCGAGCATCGTCTTGCCGACGCCGGGGACGTCCTCGATCAGCAGGTGGCCTTCGCAGAGAAGGGTGACGAGGCAGAGCTTGATCTCGTCTTCCTTGTTGATGATCGCC
>DATEGL010000173.1:0-3615 GCA_035280145.1 Candidatus Dormiibacterota bacterium
TTGCGCCACGCTTGAGTACCAGGTGGTCCCGTTTCCCGACGAGATCGCGATCGCGGTCATCGACTCCGGCGAGCATCGGTCTCTGGCTTCGACGCCGTACAACCAGCGGCGGCGCGAGGCGGAGTCGGGCGATCCGAAACGCATGCGCCACGTGAACACGGAGCTCGCGCGTGTCCGTTCATTCGTCGAGGCTCTCGGCCGGCGCGACTGCGGGCGCCTCGGTGAGCTGCTCAAGGAGTCGCACCGCAGCCTGCGCGACGACTTCGAGGTGTCCACTCCGCACGTCGATTCGCTGGTACAGCGAGCCTGGTCGATCGACGGGTGCTACGGCGCGCGAATCATGGGCGCGGGATTTGGCGGAAGCATCCTGGCACTTGTCGACCAGACGAAAACGGCCGCCTTTGCACGCGCCATAGAGCGCCCCGTCCTTTTCTGCTCCACGGCCGATGGAGCGTTTGCGCGGGGCGCGCGCAGGGTGTGAGCGACTCACTCTTCATGCCCCTCGCGCAGCGCGCCGCCGGTAGGCGCGAGCTGACCGGGTGGGAAGCCGTGTGGATGCCCCTTGGCGAGGGCGAGGCCGAGCGTCTGACGGTCGGGCGCGGGAGGGGCTGGCACGCGGTCGAGGTGCCGCGGCAGCTGGCCGCCACCGAAGGCAGGCAGTCGATCTGGTATCGCACAGAGTTCCCGCGTCCAGACCACGCGGGCCGGGTGGTGCTGCGCATCGGCGGCGCGTTCCTGGCTACTAACGTGTGGCTGAACGGCCGGCTTCTTGGATCGCACTACGGCTACTTCGCGCCTTTCGGATTCGACCTGACCCCATTCCTGAAGCCGGAAAACCTGCTGGTCATCTGCTGTGAATCGCCGATCGAGACGCAGCCCGAGAAGAAGCGCCACATCATGGGGGTCTTCAACGACGGCGACCTCAAGCCCTATCCCGCGTCCGCGTACGGCAGCCTTCCGGAGCCGTACCGGCCGGAGGTTCCACTCGGTCTGTGGCAGCCGGTTCAGCTCGAGTACGTCGGGTCGATCGCCGTCGACTGGCTGCGACTCAAGCCCAGCTTCGAGGGCGGTGACGGACGTCTCGAGGTGGCGGCGCGATTGCGGAATCTCGATGGACGGCAGATGGATGGCGAGGTCGAGCTGTCGGTGCCGGTGCCTGGACGGGATCCGCTTCGGCTCGTGCGTGAGGTGCGGCTCGGCGGCGGGACGGAAGAGACGGTGACAATGCGGCTGGCCTTCCCGGGCGCCGTGCGCTGGGACCCATGGCGCTTCGGCGCGCAGCATCTTTACCGCGCCGAGGTCGTGGCGCGCGGCGCCGATGGAGACGAGTCGTCACGAATCGACGACCTGTTTGCGTTTCGCGAGCTGACTTGGGACATCGGGCCCCGGCGGTGGAGTTTCTCCGTCAACGGCAAGCCGATCTTCGTGCGCGGCGCGTGCTACGCGCCGTCGCAACGGCTCGACGAGCTGAGCCCAGAGGTCTTCGCTGCAGACATCGCGGCCGCCAAACAGGCCAACGTCGACGCGCTGCGAGTGGTCGCGAACGTGCTGCCGCGGGACTTCTACCGACAGGCGGACGAGGCCGGCATCCTGGTCTTCCAGGACCTTCCGCTGACGGGCACCTACGTCTATCACGGCCGCAACGACGAGGTTCGGTTCTTCGAGAACGCGGCTCGAGAGCAGCTGACCGAAATGGTGACGATGCTCCACAACCATCCGTCGATCGCGCTGTGGATCGCACACGACGATCCGCCATGGCTGGGCGGCAACTTCGACCTTGGCGATGTCCACTCCGTGCGTCAGAACCACTCGATCGACCAGGAGCTGAAGTCTTTGTTCGAGCACCTCGATTCGAGTCGCCCAGCGATCGCGGCCTCGGGAGACGTCGATCTGCATCTCATGCTGGGCTGGACATCGGGCTCGTGGCGCGACATCGGACTCGTCGAGCCGCTGATGGTCACCGAGTTCGGCGCCCAGGCGCTGCCCGACGTCGAGTCACCGGTGTGGGACGCGATCGGTAAGGGGTGGCCGGTCGCGGACGACGAGCCCGCGTGGCGCCATGCGGGTTTTCAACCCGTCAACTGGGCCGAGCGAGGAGTGGGTTTGCCATCAGCGCACCATGACTTCGAGAAATTCGTGACCGCGTCGCAGCAGTACCAGGCACAGCTTGTCGGCTACGCGGCAGAGCACATGCGCACGCGCAAGTTCGAGTCGTGCTGGGGCGCGTTTGCGTACCACCTCGTCGACCCGTTTCCTGGGATCGGCTACGGCCTGCTCGACAACGCCCGCAGGCCCAAGCTTGCTTTCGAAGCGGTAACGACCGCGTTCAAACCGACGCGTGTCATCGTTGAACCGCTCGCCTTCGACGCAGGGCGGCCGCTCGGCGTGGTCCAGAAACCTGACGTTCCGTTCGCGGCCCGCCTCGTCGTCGTCAACGACGACCCCAAAATCATGGGGCGAGGCGTGATCCGGTGGTCAGTGTCGCGCGAGAAGGCGGCCAGGTCGCGCGGATTGGATCGAGTCCGCGACGTGACGCTCAAGAAGTCGTACTCCGGATCGGTCGAGGTCGAGGTGCCGACCGCATTCGAGCCCGCGGTGAGCGCCACGACCCTCAGCTTGCCGCTGGCTGCGGAGGGCGAGTACCGACTGGAAGCGTCGCTCACGATCGGCGGTCGCGAGATCGACAACACTGAGCTGGCATTCGCCGTCACCGCGACGGCGCCATCGGTGCGACCCCGGCCGGAGATCCCGCGGTATCTGGCGGAGCGGCTTGCGGACCTCAACAGCCTCCGGTCGGAGCCCGCGGGCTTGAGCTTTGCGTTCGACAACCGCACGCGCCCAGCGGTGCTCGGCGGTATCAGCGGTCTGCGGCTCGACGGCGTGCTCGTCACGGGCTATCAGCTGCAGATCGAAACCAACGCGGGTCTTGCCTCGCTGCCGAAGCGACTCGATATGCCGATCAGCAGGCGGCTCGTAGTTCACCTTGTCATGGGTCAGCCCCTCGGCCCGGGGGCGCATGCGTTCGAAGCGGACATCTCAGTGCCCGGAGTTGCGTCCGGAAGGCTCGTGATCGAGAACGATGCCAACCCGAGTGGAAGACCGTGACCGCGGTGGCATACTTCAGCACTACGCATTTGACGTCGCAGCTCCATTCGAACCACTGCCCCACGAGGCGGAAGGGAGGCTTCAGCCCGGTTGCCGTCTGAATACCTGGTAATCATCCTGGCGCTGGCCGCCATCGTCACCGGGGTGCTTTACCTGATGACGCGCAGGCGACGCACGCGGAAGAAGTCGGGGCCTCCGGTACGTCCCACAGCCCCGTCGAATCAGACCGCGGGAGTCGCTGCGACGTGGGCGCCGCCGGCGCCCGCGAGGCCCGTCCCTCCGACGATGGTTGCTCCTCCGCCGTCCCCAGGGTGGGGCGCGCCCGCGCCCTCGGCGCCGGCCGCCGGAGGTTGGGGTTCGCCTGCCTCGCCGGCTGTCGCTCCGCCCTCCAGCCCTGGGCCGTCCTGGGGCGCCTCTCCACCGCCGCCCTCGGCTCCGCCACCGGCAAAGCCACCTGCTCCTTCGTGGGGTTCGCCGGCGGAAGCTGCCTTCGCCCCTGGCGCAGCCCCG
>DATEGL010000174.1:0-3716 GCA_035280145.1 Candidatus Dormiibacterota bacterium
TCGGGCAGCCGTCGTCCGGCCACGGTGCTACGCTCCGGGCGGTTCGTCATCAGCCTTCGGAGCCGGGCCGCCACGCACAGCTCCGGAGGCTGCCTCCTTTTCGGGGAGGCAGTCTATTCCCGGCCCAGCTCGCTACGGACCGGTCGTTGAGCTCGTCGAGGGTGGCGATGCCGACCTGCTCGGCCTCCAGCAGGAAGCGCTCGCGGATGAGCCTGTTCAGCCGCTCCTGCTTGCCCCGACCCTGCGGTGAGTAGGGCCGGGAGTGGACGAGCCGGATGCCGAGGACGGCGCAGGTACGGCGCAGCTCGTGGCCGGCGTAGGCGGCACCGTTGTCACAGCTATGCCGACATCGGCATAGCGTCGATTATGCCGACGTCGTGGTTATGCCGATGTCGGGCCGCCGGACGGGCTTTCCGAGCGGCGTCTTGCCTTGACGATGTCGGCATAATCCAGCCGTCCGGCGAGCAGGCTCCTTCCTCTCATGACGCGGAAGGAGGGAGTCCATGGCCACGCCCAAGTCACCGGTGACCACGGTCCGCATTCGCGGGCCGGTGGCACCGCTCGCCGAGGATCTGAAGGCAGAGCTACTCGCGGCTGGGTACACGCCGCTGACGGTCGTCAACAAGATGCGGTCAATCGGCTACGTCAGTCGTTGGCTCGAAACGCAGGGCCTGGGAGTCGAGGACCTCACAGAGCAGCGACTCGACGAGTATCTGATGGAGCGCCGCGAGCGCGGAGGACAGTGGGAGATCTCGCGTCCTGCGCTGGTTCCGCTGCTCGAGTTCCTGCGCAGACGGGGCCTCGTCCATCCACCGACGGGCGAGCCGGCCGTGCTCACAGGTGGCGAGAAGTTGCTGGCCGCTTTCAAGTCCTATCTGTTCAAGGAGAGGGGCCTCGTGGCAACGACGGCGGACGCGTACGTCTTCTATGCGAGGCGGCTTCTGGAACGAGAAGCTGCCGATGGTGATGTGCGACGCCTGGACGTTGTTGCCGTGGGTCGCGCCATCCGCCTGGAAGCCACCAACGTCTCCGCGGCAGCCGTCCAGTACTTCGTGGTGGGTGTGCGAGCGTTCCTCCGGTTCTGTCATCGGGAAGGGTTGACGGACGTGGATCTGTCGAACGCGGTGCTGTCGGCCACCGGCCGACGCCGCTCGGCACTTCCGCGTGGCGTTGCGCGAGCCGACGCGGCGGCGATGCTGCAGGCCTGTGACCGGCGCACGCCCGAAGGGCGCCGAAACTACGCCGTGCTGACCGTTCTGCTCCGGCTCGGGCTGCGTGCCACCGAGCTTGCCACACTGACGTTGGAGGACATCGACTGGCGTCGGGCGGAGATCATCGTGCACGGGAAGGGGCGCCGCGACGAGAGGCTGCCGATGCCGGCCGATGTGGGGGAAGCGCTCGTCGCCTACCTCCGCCATGGGCGACGCCCGACTCAGCTGCGTGAGGTCTTTGTCAGCGTCATCGGCCCGGTCAAGAAGCTGGGCCGGGGGGCCATCTCGGACATCGTCCGCCGCAGCTGT
This sequence comes from Candidatus Dormiibacterota bacterium, assembly GCA_035280145.1. GTDB lineage: Bacteria > Chloroflexota > Dormibacteria > Dormibacterales > Dormibacteraceae > 40CM-4-65-16. The sequence goes on from DATEGL010000174.1 coordinate 1,521, forward strand.
GAGCGCGCCGGCGTCCCCCGCGTAGGTGCCCACCGCCTCCGTCACACACTGGCCTGCGAGATGGTCGGCGCCGGCGTTCCCTTGCCCGAGATCGGTCAGGTGCTCAGGCACCGAGACCTCGTATCGACGGCCATCTACGCCAGGGTGGGCGTCGCCCAGCTCCGCGTTCTGGCGCGGTCCTGGCCAGCGGGACCCGGGCGGTGAGCGACCTCGCTCGCCATGCGGACGACTACCTGACGCTTCGCCGGGCCTTGGGCTTCAAGCTCGTGAACACAGGACGGTTCCTGCCTCAGCTCGTGTCCTACCTCGAGGCGGCCGGGGCCAAGACGCTCACCGTGGACCTCGCCATCGCCTGGGCGCGGCAACTGCCGCGAGGCAAGCGGGCCATCTCGATGGCGCACCGGTTGGGGGCGGCACGCGGGTTCGCTCGCTACTTGCGGGCAATCGACCCGGAGACCGAGGTGCCTCCTCGCGGAATCTGGACGTCCGACACCCGGCGGCCTGTCCCCTACCTGTACTCCGACGACGACATGCGTCGTCTGCTCGAAGCAACGCAGCAGCTCCGTCCTCGCCTACGGGCAGCGACGCACGAAGCGCTCTTCGGCCTGCTCGCCGCGTCCGGCATGCGCATCGGTGAAGCGCGGCGGCTGGAGCGAGACGACGTCGACCTCGCGGACGGAGTGCTGACCATCCGGGAGAGCAAGTTCGACCGCTCCAGGCTGGTGCCGCTGCACCCGAGCGCAGTCGACGCCCTCCGTGCGTATGCCGCCGAGCGCGACCGGCTTTGCCCCAGACCGAAGACAGCGGCCTTCTTCGTCAGTAGCGTCGGGACCGCGCTCGGCTACTCGGGCGTCCTCAAGACGTTCAACGAGCTCACCGCCGCCATCGGCCTGCGCTCCGCAACTGTGCGCCCGCGCATCCACGACCTCCGTCACAGCTTCGCCGTCCGCACCATCATCGAGCTGCACCGTTCCGGGGCCGACGTCGGCGCTCACGTCGCGGTGCTCTCCACCTACCTCGGGCACGTGAACCCGGCCGGCACCTACTGGTACCTGTCCGCGGCGCCGGAGTTGATGGAGCTGGCGGCGGCACGACTCGATGGTCGATTCGGAGGGCGGTCATGAGCGCGCTCGCCCCCACTCTTCAGGCGTTCTTCACCGACCGGCTCATGAGCCAGCTCGCGGCGAGTTCGCACACAGTCGCCGCGTACAGGGACACCTTCCGGCTCCTCCTGGGCTACGTCGCTGGGCAGACGGGCAAACAGCCTTGCGAGCTGGACATCAGCGACCTCGACGCCCCGCTCGTCGGCGCCTTCCTGGACTACCTCGAACGCGACCGGCTCAACACCGTCCGAACGCGCAACAACCGGCTCGCCGCGATCCACTCTCTGTTCGGCTACGCCGCTCTGCGCCATCCGGAGCACGCGGCCTCCATCCAGCGCGTCCTGGCCATTCCCTCGAAACGATTCGAGCGCAACCTCGTCACCTTCCTCAACGAGAAGGAGGTCAACGCCCTCCTGGCCTGCTGCGACCGCATGACCTGGACCGGCCGGCGCGACCACGCGATGCTCATGCTCGCCGTCCAGACCGGGCTGCGGGTATCCGAGTTGGTGGGCCTCCGCTGCCAGGATCTCGTCTTTGGCACCGGCCCGCACGTCCACTGCGTGGGCAAGGGCCGCAAGGAACGCCGGACACCGCTCCTGCCGTTGACCGTCAGGGTGATGCGGACCTGGCTTGCCGAGCGCGGCGGCTCCCTGCCTCAACCGCTGTTCCCGACCGTCGCCGGCAACGTGCTCAGCCGAGACGCCGTCGAACACCGCCTCGCCCTGTACGTCACCAAGGCCGGCACGTCGTGCCCATCGATCCAGACGAAGCGGGTGACCGCGCACACCCTCCGGCACACCGCCGCCATGCGGCTCCTCCTGTCTGGGGTGGACGTGACCGTGATCGCTCTGTGGCTCGGCCACGAGCAGATCTCCACCACCGGGATCTACCTGCACGCTGACATGTCACAGAAGGAGCGAGCCATCGCCCGCACCAGGCCGGTCGGGGCCAAGCCCGGACGATATCGCCCGGCAGACGCGGTCTTGGCCTTCCTCGAGAGCCTGTGATTATGCCGACCGGGTCGGCGCTCCCACCCGTTCGAGCAGGCCCGTTCCTACGCTGACATCGGCATAACCACGACGTCGGCATAATC
>DATEGL010000175.1:0-3680 GCA_035280145.1 Candidatus Dormiibacterota bacterium
CGAGTGGTCTTACGACGCCCCGCGCGGCTCCATGGAGCGCAGCTGCGAGCGGGCGATGGCGATCGGCCTGCCGGCCATCGCCTTCACCGACCACGCTGACTTCGTGCGGGTGCACGAGGACCAGCACGCGGTTGACATCGCGGGCTACCTCGACGAGGTGGACAGATGCAGGCGCCTGTTTCCCGACCTGCGCATCCTGAGCGGCGTGGAGCTCGGGGAGCCACACTGGTATCCGGACCAGACCGCGAAGATCCTGGCCGCGGGCCCACTGGACCAGGTCGTTGGCTCGGTCCACTGCATCAGGCTCGGCGGCGAACTGCTCGACGCGAGCCAGTTCCCACAGCGCGAGGGCCTCGACCTGCCCGATGCGGTGCGGCGATACTTCCGCGAGGTCCTGGCCATGATCGACGCGGGCCCGCCGTTCGAGACATTGGCCCATATCGACTATCCCAAGCGCTACTGGCCCGCCGGCGCGCCCGCGTACCGCGAGAAGGACTTCGAGGTGGAGATCCGCGCCGTCCTCGCTGCGGCGGCGCGTACCGGCCGCGTGCTCGAAGTGAACACCACCCGGGGCCAGGTGCTGTGCCCGGACATCACGATCGTGCGCTGGTGGCGCGAAGCCGGGGGTCAGGCGGTGCAGTACGGAAGCGACGCCCACGACCCGGACAAGGTCGCCGAGGGCTTTGGTGTCGCGACGCAGATGGTCGAGGCCGCCGGCTTCAAGCCGGCGCACGACCCGGCCGCTCTGTGGCGCCGCTGATACTCAAGCCGACCGCGCCCGCGCACGGAGGGGCGGCGGTGGCGCGGGATGACGGCAAGGTGTGGTTGGTCAACTACGCACTGCCGGGCGAGGTCGTCGAAGCCGAACCCCGTGGCCGACAGGGCGGCGTCGCGGTGGCGGCCACGACCAGAGTGATCGAAGCCTCGCCTCATCGCATCGCCGCGCCTTGTCCGTATTTCGGCACCTGCGGCGGGTGCCAGCTCCAGCACGCTGCGTACGCCCACCAGCTCGAGATCAAGCGCCAGGTGGTCGAGGAGGCGTGGGCTCGCGCCGGCCTGAGATTGCCGTCCGACGCCGCAGTCCTGGGCATGGACGATCCATGGCGCTACCGCATCCGCGGCGAGTTCGAAGCCGTCGCGGTTGGCGATGGCTGGCGCTTTGGCTTTCACCGCATGCGGTCGCACTCGGTGCTGCCGGTGGACGCGTGCTTGATTCACGACAAGAGGATCGAGAAGGCTCTGCCGGCTTTCGCTGAGGCGGCCGGTGAGCACGGATTGAAGGGCTTGCAGAACCTGCTGTTGACGGTCGAGCCGACCGGGCGAGGCATGTTGTGGCGGCTGCGGTTTCACGGCGGCGCCGGCCGCTGGCGGCGCGAAGAGTTCGCATATCGCGTCGCGGAACTCATGCCTGATATCACCCTGCTCGACGACGCGATGTCGCTCGAGTTCTGGGACATGGCGTTCCGCGTCCGCAGCGACACCTTCGTGCAGACCAACTACCGCCAGATGCTGGTGCTGTACCAGACGGCGCTGGAAATGCTCGGCGATGTGACAGGCGTGAGAGTGCTCGACCTGTACGCGGGCATTGGCACCATCTCCGTCGCCGCGACTCGTCGTGGCGCGAAGGTGACCGCCGTGGAGGAGAACGCCAATGCTGTGCAGCTGGGCCGGCTCAACGCGCGAATCAACGCCGCCCCGGTCGACTATCGGCCGGGCAAGGTGGAGCACGCGCTGCGCCAGGTGCGCTTGGGAGAGTTCGGCGCCGTGCTGCTCGACCCGCCGCGGGCGGGATGCGAGCCGGCGGCGCTCGCCGAGCTGATCAGGCTCGGAGTGGAGCGACTTGTCTACGTCAGCTGCGAGCCCTCAACGCACGCAAGGGACGTGGGGGCGTTGGTGCGTGGCGGCTACCGGCTGCGGCGCGCAGCGATAGTCGACATGTTTCCGCAGACCTACCACATCGAATCGGTAGCTCTGCTCGAAAGAAGCTAGTTAGCTCTGGTCCAGTCGCCGCGCGAATTTGACGACGACGAGACGGAGCCTTCCGGGACCAAGCGACCTGACCACCATCGTCAGGATCGGCCTCAGTAGCGCCATGTCGGGCCAAACGGGGCGTCGGCGGGAACGGTTACGCCCGAAATCAACCTCGGCAGATTAACCGATCGGCCAGGATCACGCGCCGCCGTGGACGAACTGGGCCAGGCGCCGGACACCCTCGTCCAGGTCGGCGTCCGAGCTGGCGAGGCTGATCCGTACCGAGTCGCGAGCAACCTGCCCGAACGCCGTGCCTGGCGCGACGCTGACGCCTCGCTCGCGCAGCAGGGTGAAGGCGAAGTCACGTGAGTTGAGTCCGCGCGGCGAGACATCGGCCATGACGTAGAACGCGCCCGCCGGCTCCGAGATGAAAAGCTCCGCGTCCTTCAGTATCGCCACGGCGAGGTCTTTGCGGCGCCGGTACGCGGTCACCATCTCGGTCACGCAGTCCTGTGGACCGTCGAGGGCGGCCTCCGCTGCGACCTGGGTGATCGTGGAGACGCAGGACGAGTTCGACTCCAGGACCTTGGTCGCGGTGTCCACGAGCTCGGCCGACCCGGTCAGATAACCCAGGCGCCAGCCCGTCATCGCGTACGTCTTCGAGAACGTGAAGACGGTGGCTATGCGTGGGTCGTGGGGAGCGAGGCTGGCAGGACTCGTCCATGCACCGTCGAGAAGAACCTGGTCGTAGCACTCGTCGCTCAGCAGCCACAGGTTGTGGCGTTGCGCGATCTCAACGAAAGCCTCGATCGTGTGCGCCGGATAAACCGCGCCGGTCGGGTTGTTGGGACTGTTGACGACAAGGACCTTGGTGCGTGAGCTGACCAGACTCTCGAGCGCGTCGAGGTCTGGTTGGAACTCCAGCGCGGGAGGGCATGGGTAGTAGACGCCGCGAGCGCCAAGCCAGGGCAGCATCATTCTGTAGTTCGGCCAACCAGGATCGGGCAGCATGACCTCGTCGCCATGCTCGACGACGGCTGCGAGCATGGCCGCGATGGCGCCGACTCCACCGGGTCCGCAGGCGATGGCTTCGGGCGTGGAGTTGATCCCGTTGACCCGTGCCAGCTTGGCGACGAGCTTCTCGCGCAGCGAGAGCAAGCCCTGCGTGTGCGTGTAGAACGTCATGTTCTCGTCGATCGCGCGCTTGCCCGCGTCCTTTATATGTTGTGGCGTCGGGAAGTCGGGCTGGCCGACGTCGAGGCGGATCGTGCCCGGCCGGCGGATGGCCTCGTTGGCAACTTCGCGGATGCCCGAATGCGCGGATTCCGCGGGCCCTTGCGCCAGTAAAGGCGATGCCAATCGAGCCATTGCTGTCGATAGACTAGTGCCCGGGGCCCGCCAACCCGATCCAAACAATGCCGCACGCCCCTGAGACCTTCGTCCACCTCCATAACCACACCGAGTACTCGCTTCTCGATGGGGCGAGCCGGATCCCCGCCATGGTCGCCCGCGCGGCAGAGCTGGGCATGCCCGCACTCGGCCTCACCGATCACGGCGTCATGTACGGCGCGATCCACTTCTACAAGGCGTGCAAGGACGCCGGGATCAAGCCGATCGTCGGCTGCGAGGTCTACGTCGCACCTCGCTCCCGCCTCCTGCGCGAGGGCCGCGTCGACCGCGATCCGAACCACCTGACCCTCCTCGCGGCC
>DATEGL010000176.1:0-6654 GCA_035280145.1 Candidatus Dormiibacterota bacterium
TGAGGTGCCGGCCGAGAACCTGTTGGGACCGCGGGGCGGCGGATACCGCCAGTTCCTGCGGACCCTTACCGGCGGGCGCATCGCGATCGCGGCGCTGTCGGTCGGTCTGGCGCAGGCGTGCCTTGACGCGTCGCTGGCGTATGCCAAGGAGCGACGGTCTTTCGGTGTCCCGATCTCGAAGCATCAGGCGATCCAGTTCAAGCTCGCGGACATGGCGATGGAGACGGAGGTCGCGCGCACCATCGTGTATCGCGCGGCTGCCACGTACGGTCATGAGGGCGCCGAGACCACGGACGAGGCGCGCAGGCTCGCCGCGATGTCGAAGCTATACGCCTCGGAGGCGTCAAAGCGTGCCGCCGACAACGCGGTGCAGATCCACGGCGGGTATGGGTTCATGGAGGACTATCCGGTCGCGCGTTACTGGCGCGATGTGAAGATCAACGAGATCGGCGAAGGGACGTCGGAGGTGCAGCGAATTCTGATCGCGAGACTGCTCGGAACTTAGCCCCCTTCGGCGGCTATCGATAGACCCCGTTGTGGCCGATGCTGAACCGTCCGACGTTGGGGAAGTAGGTCAGGCCATGGTCCTCGGTGCCGACGGGGATCTTCGCCAGCAGGTTGCCAGTCCTGGTGTCGATCACGTAGACCGTCGCGCTGTATCGCCCTGACGCCCAGAGCTGAGATCCGTCCGGGCTCAGCTGCAGCATGTCGGGGCTGCCGCCGCCGGGAATGTGCCACTTTGCGACCTCGGTTCGAGTGGCGAAGTCGATCACCGAGATCGATCCCTCCAGGCGATTCGAGACATACAACGACTTCGTGTCGCGCGACACCTGCAGGCCGTGCGCGCCACGGCCGGTGGGGATGAACTGGACCTCCTCCATCGATTCCGGGTCGACCACAGATACGCCCATGCGTCCCTGGTTGGTGACGTAGAACAGCTTCCCGTCGGGTGAAAGCTTGACGTCGATGGGAAGCCCGCCGACATGGACATATCCGACCAGCTTCATGTTGATCGTGTCGACCTTGGCCACCGTCCCCGAGTACTCGGTCGAGATCATCAGGTAGCTGCCGTCGGCGCTGAAATCGAGGTGGTCGGCGCCAGGCCACGGAATGGCCACTGATTTCAGCAGCGTCCAGCCGTTGCGCCAGTCGCGAAACTCGATGCGCTGGAGTCGCTCAACCACGTCGATCGCCTTGGTTCCGTCCGGGGTGAAGTAAAGGTTGTACGGGAACGGAATCGAGATCTGGCCTGTGGGGCGACCCGTATTGATGTCAAGCACTGTCAGGCTGCTCGAGCCTTCGTTGTCGACATAGAGGGCGCTCATATCCCACGCCGGCGCGACGTGATGGGGGATGAAGCCAACCCGGAAGTGGTCGATGACGCGGAACGTCGCGGGGTCGATCACATCGACGCTGCCGGCCATGCTGTTGGGTACATACACGCGCGCTGGTATCTCGCACAGCGGACACGGCACGACGCCGGACAGCGTGTTGGCGTACACGTTGAACGCGGGTTCCGGCAGCGCGCTCGACTGGACGTCCGGCGCCGGCAGGAGTCGTGAAGATTCGATGTCGGACGCCGCGGCGCTTCCGGTGGTCATCGGTGGCGAAGTCCAGACCACCGCCGCGACCATCGCCGCCGGGCTTACGACCGCGATCGCGAAGACAAACGCAAAGAGAATGCGAAAAGCTCGGGACCGGAGCGCCCCGGCCAGCGCGCTGAGAGTGTTTCTACTCGTCCGGAAGATCTTCAAGCTTGGGCGTTAGCTCGCAAACCCACCGTCCGTCGTCCAGGCGCCGGATGAATCGCGAGTAACCCTGGTTGCGGGCCACGTTCAAGAACTGCTCCTGCGTGATCAACGTGCGCAGTCGGGCCAGGTCGGCATACGTGCTGTCCCGCATGATTCCGCCCACCACGCCGGCAAGCTCGCGCCACTGTCCTTCGGAGAGGGGCTCCCCGTAGCCGGCGATCGTGACCAGCAGCGCAGCAGTGGCGCCGGTGATCGTCTCCGGCAGGATTTTCTCGGATTTCGCCCGGGAGATGATCTCGCGGCCGGTGCTGATGATGTCGGCTATGCGGTCCCGCCGCACCCCAATGATGTCGCGGCCACTCCCGACGGTCGTGCCCTCGAGATATCTCGGCCCTGCGTCCATCGTCAAGCCAACTATTCTAAGTAACGCCTGAGTTGGACCTCGAACTTGCGCCCGAGCACGCCAACTTTCGCGCAGCCGTTCGTGAACTCGCCCAGGGGGTCGTCCGGCCCCTCGCCGACGAGGTCGATCGGGACCACCGTTTCCCAGAGGAAGCTGTGCGCGCGGCAGCTGAATCGGGTCTGCTTGGGGTCCTGATTCCGCGCGAGTACGGGGGCGCCGGCCTCGACGCGCTGGCCTTTGCGATCTGCGTCGAAGAGCTCGCTCAGGCATGTGCGTCCACAGCGGTCATCGTCGACGTGCATACAAGCGTCGGCACGGAGCCGATCCTCCTTTTTGGCGACGAGGAGCAGAAGCGCCGCTGGCTGCCGCGGCTCGCCTCGGGCGAGCTGCTCGGCGCCTTCGCCCTGACCGAACCGGCCTCAGGTTCGGACGCCGCCGCCCTGAAAACCACTGCCCGGCGCAACGGCGGCGGCTACTTGCTCAATGGCACCAAGGTCTTCATCACCAACGTCGGCCATGCCGGCGTGTACGTTGTGTTCGCGCGCACCGGGCCCGATGAGAAGGCATCGGGCGTGACCGCGTTTCTCGTTCCCGCGGACAGCCCCGGACTTCGGGTCGGCCAGGTGTTCCACAAGATGGGGCTCCACGGATCGCCGACGGGCGAGCTGGTGCTGGAGGACGTTGAGGTTGCCACTTCCAACCGGCTCGGGCGCGAGGGCCAGGGCTTCACTGTCGCGATGCGCGCTCTGGATTCCGGCCGGATCGGCATCTCGGGCCAGGCGCTGGGCATCGCGCAGGCCGCGGTCGACGAGGCGGGCACGCTCATGCGCGGGCGCAATCACGAGCAGGGTGACGATTTCACGCTCGCCGACATGAGCACGCGAGTCGAGTCGGCGCGCCTGCTCGCGTACCACGCGGCGTGGCTGTGCAGCCGCGGCCTTCCATTCACACGCCAGGCGTCCATGTCGAAGCTGCACAGCACTGATACGGCGATGCAAGTCGCCCTCGATGCGCTCCAGATCGCGGGCGACGATGGAGCTGTCGCTGGAAGTCCGTTCGAGCGCCACGTCCGCGACGCAAAAGCGCTGCAGATCTACGAAGGTTCGAACCAGGTGCAGCGGATCGTCATCGCGCGGGAACTCCTCAAGGCCGGATAATCGAATTCGAATGGACTTCGAATTCACGGCCGAGCAGGTCGCGATAAGGGACACCATCCGCGAGCTCGTGCAGGACCGCGTGGCTCCGCGCGCCGCCGAGATCGACCAGACCGGCGAATACCCCAAGGACATCGAGCGGCTCTTCGCCGACAACGGGATCCTCGGCATTCCGTTCCCGGAGGAGTACGGCGGCATCTCCGGCTCGAGCATCACGATCTGCATGGGCATCGAGGAGATCGCGAAGGCTTGCGCGAGCTCGTCATTGATCCTTGCGGTGCAGGCGCTCGGGTCGTACCCGATCCTCGTCGCCGGCTCTGAGGAACAGAAGAAGCGGCTCTGTCCGCCACTGGCGGCCGGCGAGAAGGTCGCGGCCTATGCCCTCAGCGAGCCGGGAAGTGGATCAGATGCGGCCGCGATGAAGACGCGGGCCAAGAAATACAGCAGCGAGTACGTGCTGAACGGGACGAAGCAATTCATCACTCAGGGCAGCGTCGCAGGCACGCTGGTCGTCTTTGCGCAGACCGACCCAGATGCGGACCACCGCGGCATCTCCGCGTTCGTGCTCGAGCGGGACAGCAGCCCGTGGACCATCGCGAAGATCGAGCACAAGCTCGGCATTCGTGGCTCACCGACAGCGCAGGTGGTTCTTGAGGACGTCAAGGTTCCTGCTTCCAACCGGCTCGGTGATGAAGGCGCGGGTTTCAAGATCGCTCTCGCCGTGCTCGACCGGTCGCGGCCTGGCATCGGCGCCCAGGCGCTGGGCATTGCCGAGGGCGCATTCGACTACGCGCTCAACTACGTCAAGGAACGGCAGCAGTTCGGACAGGCGATCGCGAGCTTCCAGGGGATCCAGTTCATGCTCGCCGACATCGCCACTCAGATAGAAGCGGCCCGGCATCTCGTGTACCGGGCAGCGACCAAGGTCGACAGCAAGGCTCCGGACCTGACCAGGGTGGCCGCCATGGCAAAGCTTTTTGCCTCTGACATGGCGATGCGAGTGACGACCGACTGCGTGCAGCTGCTTGGCGGGTACGGTTACATCAGTGACTACCCGGTGGAACGAATGATGAGGGACGCCAAGATCACCCAGATCTACGAAGGCACAAACCAGATTCAGCGAGTGGTGATAGCCCGGGCGCTGCTGCGTTGAGCAGCCAGCCGGGGATTCCTGCCCCGCCGCCACCTCCGCCGCCACCTCCGCCGCCGCCACCACCACCTCCTTTAGCGCCGCCGGTGGCGCCACCGCCCGCCCCGCTCGTACCGCCCCCCGCGCCGCCGGCCGCACCGCAAGCGGCGCGGAGCGAGAGCAGGTCACTGATCGCGCTCCTGGCGTCGCTGCTTGGCTTCCTGCTTGCGATTACCGGGATCGCGCTCGCAGGGGTCGGCTTGCTGATCGGAGCTGCTTCGCTGCTGAACGCCCTCTGGCTGGGAGTCCCCGCCCTTGCCCTCGGTCCCATCGGCTACTTCGTCGGCAGGTCGACTGGGAAAGGCGGCCCCGGTGGCGCCGCCACGGTCATGGGCGCCGCGGCGACTGCAGTCGGTGCGGTGGCCACGCTGATCCTTCTCGTGCTGGTGCTGCTGAGTCTCTTCGGGCCGCCCCCCGGCTAGCGGCCCGTGGAGCGGGTCACCGAGGCCTTCGTCTGGCCGTCCCGCGATCCCGACTGGCTCCGCAAGCTCGCGATCATCGGGCTCACCCTGCTGATTCCAATCGCAGGCGCGATCAATGGTCTGGGCTGGATGCTCGAAGCGATCGATCGACTGCGCGCGGGTGAGGAGAGGCTGCCGGCCGCAAACCTCAGCTACCTCGGACGCGGCCTCGGGCTCTTCGTCGTGAGCCTGGTCTACATAGCGGCGGTGCTGGTGGTGGGTGGCGTTCTCTATGCGCTCGCGCTGACGACCCTTAGCGCGCAGGGTCGCGATACGGGCAGCCCCTTCCTGGTAGCCACGGCCCTGGCGCTGCTGTTGCTGGCGTTCAGCGTGGTCTCCGCCGGCTCACTCGCGCTTACGTTTGCAACCCCGGCGATCGTGCTGGCCGTCGCGCAAGGTGGCATTGGCGCCGGGCTGCGCGTTGACCAGATCGTCGGTGCGTCGCTTCGTTCGCCGCTCAACACCCTGATTGCGGGCCTTATGCTGATCGCGGCCAGCTTCATCGAGGGGTTGGGCATCGCGCTCTGCGGCGTCGGCATCCTGTTCACAATCGCGTATGCCCTGGCGATGCAGGCGTGGATCGTCCGCATTTTCGAGATGAGCTCGTCATCGACGACCGGACACGATTAGAAGGAGTTAGCTGATGTCGGACCTGCCGCCGCCCCCTTCCGGTGAGGGCGACGAGCCCCCTTCGCAACCGCCTGAACCGCCGGGTCCGCCGGGTCCGCCGGGATCGCCTCCGCCACCGCCTGCGCCACCACCCATCTATGACCCGACTCCGCCGCCACCCCCACCGCCGCCTCCAGCGGGTTATGTGCCTCCACCGCCGGGCGGCTATATGCCGCCGCCGCCGCCTCCGCCGGCGGGCGGGGGTTATGTGCCGCCCCCGCCACCGGGAGGCGGATATGTGCCGCCACCACCGCCGGGAGGCGGTTACGTGCCGCCACCGCCAGCGGGGGGCGGCTATGTACCACCGCCCACAGGAGGCTACGTGCCGTACGGCGCGCCGGGATACGCGGGACAGCGAACCGACGGCCTGGCGATTGGATCGCTCGTGGTCGGGATCATCTCCATCGTCTGCTCGGTCGCCTGCCTGGGCATCGTGCTTGGACCGGCGGCGGCGATCATGGGCTTCATCTCGCGCCAGCGCATCGCCACCAGCGGTGGCACGGTGGGCGGCGGGACGATGGCGCTGGCCGGTCTCATCCTCGGCGTGATCGGATTCGTAGCCGGGGTCGTCGCGTTCTTCCTGTGGATTTACATCGGCTCGATTTCGAACACCACCTCTCAGGCGACGCCTTAAAACATAACCAGCGCTTCCCAGGCGCCGTTGATAAAATCCCGGGTGCTCATGTCCCGGGCCAGGCCGAAACGGGCCAGGCGATCCCGCTACAGCGTCTCCTACCGCCTGACCAGGTCGGTGCCGGCGGTCATTGTCATGGTCGCGTTGCTGGGCGTCATCGCGGGTGTCACGCTGACGTACAAGCGCATCGACGACTTCATGGCCGCGACCACCGGCCACCACATCAATCCGATCGGCGAGGTAGTCCAGGCGGTCGAACCGTCGCCCGACAGCATCGCCTACAAGCTCAAGCACGGCCAGAGGGTCAACGTCCTCCTGCTGGGGATGGGCGGTTACGAGAACGACGCCCCGTACCTGACCGACTCGATCATGGCGGTCAGCATCGATCCCACC
>DATEGL010000177.1:0-2090 GCA_035280145.1 Candidatus Dormiibacterota bacterium
TGCCGAAGGTGGAGGATCTTGCCCACGACCTCGGCCTTGGTCGCGTGCGGGCAAACCAAGGGCCGATGAGATCTTTCGCGAAGACCTTCTGGCCCTAGCTGCTCGTACCTACGCAGCCAGAAGTAGTACGTGTGCCGTGAGCTTCCGAAGTACCGGCAGGTCATCGCGACGTTGCCAGTAACCTCCTCGACATGCTGGATGATGGCGAGTCGCCGAGCTGCTCCCCTGGATAGTTCCCGTTCCGTCATCTGGCTGTCCTCCTCTTACGATTTCGGAGGCCCAAGTGTCAGGGATCACCGTCAGTTTCAAAAGATGATGGTGCTCGCGCAGGGAATCGAACCCTGAACCTTGGGATTAAGAGTCCCCTGCTCTGCCAGTTGAGCTACGCGAGCGCACCAAGAAGGAGGAGCTGCGTGTCGATTCTAGCGATTAACAACCAGCGTTCACTTTCGCCCCGTCACCTCCTAGCGTGGGCCGCATGCCCGCGCGCATCCCGCTTGACATCGATCTCGAGGACAAGCTTCTCTACGGCCTGACCCCGACCCGGCTCGTATACCTAGTGGTCGCACTGCTCGCCGCGTTCGCAACCTGGACGGCGCAGTTTTCCATTGCGCCTTTGCGCGGGGGTCTCGCGACCGCGGTGGCAAGTATCGGCGCCGCGATGGCGTGGGGCAGATGGCGCGGTCGAGCCGCGGACAGCTGGCTGGCCGACATCGCGATCTTCGCGCTGGCGAACTATCGCGTGCGCCGGGGGCCCGCAGCGTTGATCACGATCGCGCGTCGCGAGCCGATGGCTTGCTGGCGCGCCGCTCCCGATCTCGTGGTCACGCGCACCGAAAACCTGGGATTCGCCGGCGCCGCTGCGGAGGACCGGACAAGGTGGCTGAACGCGTTTCGCCGCATGCTAGACAGCCTCGACTCGCCGCTGCAGGTCGTGATCGAAGTGCAGACCGGCGGCGACGACGACCGCTTGCGTGTCACGAGAATGCCCTCGGGTTTCGAATACATGCGAGGAGCCGACCTTGCCTTTGCCCAAGACATCCGGAGGTCCGCGTCTTCGCACTACTTCACCACGTCACTTGTCACGACGCAGCAGAGCGTGCAGCGGCTGCACTCCGCTCTGACCGAGATGGGGATCCGCTTCTGCGTCGATCAGAAACAGGACGCTGTCTTCGGCCAGGAGACGCCGAGCAACCTTCTGCACTCTCGCGGCTTCGGTCGCGCCTGGTACGTGGACCGCCTCCCGGGCACCGAGCTCGATCCCGGGTGGCTGTTTCGGTTGCTGCCGCCAGGCCTCGACCTGACCCTGGCGTATCACGTGATGCCGCTGCCGGCGGACTGGATCGTGAGCTACTTGCAGCGCCAGCTGATCAACATGCGCGCCACGCGCCTGCTGGATGCCGACGCCGGCACGAAAGATCCGACCATCGACGGGGCGCTGCCCAACGCCGAAGACCTGCAGCGACGCCTAACAGCCAGCCAGGACAAGGCGTTCCACGTCTCGGTTTACATCGCGCTCACGGCGTCAACGAGCAACGCCCTGGTCGAGGGATCGCGGCGCCTTGAGGCTGCAGCTCGCGCGGTTCTGTGCGAGCTCCAGCCCTGCACATTTCGAATGCTCGATGGCTTCCTTGCCACCCGGCCCGGCGCGCCGGACCGCTTACAACGCAAGCGCGTGCTGGACTCGACCGCGCTCGTGACCTTCTTTCCGTGGCACGAGCCCGACCTCCAGCAGCCGGGTGGCATTTTCGTCGGATGCAATCGCGGCACCGGCGCCCCGGTGCTCGTCGACCCGTTCGACCAGCGGCGTTACGCCAATGCGAACGTCGCGGTGTTCGGCCACTCGGGAGCGGGCAAAACGTACTTGTTGTCTGCGCTCGCTCTCGGTGCCCTCGGACGCGGCACGCAGGTCTTCATCGTCGACCCTGAGCATGAGTACTGCGGTCTGGCCGGCGAGCTCGGCGGCGTCGACGTCCAGCTCGCGCTCGGTTCGGGCCACGCCCTCAACGTGCTCGAGCTCCGGCCGGCCGACCGCCGCGACGAGTCATGGATCGGACCCGCCGCCGCCGACGCCGTCGACCTGTGCGCGT
>DATEGL010000178.1:0-9611 GCA_035280145.1 Candidatus Dormiibacterota bacterium
AGACGTTGCCACGGCGGTGCAGTGGGCCACGGCGGCGATGAGCCGGCCGCCCGAGCAGGTTTCGTCTACGCGCCAGACCTACTGCGCGTGGTTCTCGCTGGCGAACATCGACCTCAACCTCGACCAGCACAAGGCGCACGCCTTTGCGCTGGCGGCGGTGCAGGTGCTCGACGCAGGACAGGATGCCGCAGCCGCGCACGCCGCAGGACTGGCCGCCGCAGGCATCCGCTAGCGCAGCGAGCGGACGCTCCGGCTGCCGGCCGCGCCGATCCCGAAGAGCAGCATCATGCCGCCGGCGATCGCGAACAGCGCTGTGACGTTCACCTGGGCGATCGCGCCTGAGACCGCGTAGGCGATTGGCGTCAGCCCCATCGAAGCGAGCATCACGAGCGACTGGACCCTTCCCTGCATCGCGGGGTCGGTTCGGCGCTGCAGCCAGCTGATTCCATACGTGTTCACCACGCCCGTTGCGATGCCGCTGACGCCCATCACGAACGCGGCGGGAGGCAGCGAGGGGAGCAAGCCGACAGCTACGACGCCTGCGCCAAGCCAGAGGCAGATGAGCACGATCAGCCATCCAAAGCGTCTCGGCGGAGGAATGAGCCCGGCTCCGAATGCGCCGGCAGTCGCGCCGACGCCCCAGGCGCCGAGGAGAATTCCGAAGCCTGCCGCGCCGGCGGCAAACCGACCATGCGCGAGCGTTGGCAAACCGACGGCGATGGCGCCGTTGGCTGCGAAATCGATCACCGCGACAACGATCAGCGTGACCCGGATCCCGATGTCCGCCCACGCGTAGCGTAGGCCCGCGAGGATCTGTCCGCCCAGGCCGCCATCAGCTGAGGCCGTGCGTGCGCCGGCTCGGACGCCTGCGGGTAGGCCGAGGATCAGGAGGAACCCAGCCGCGAAACATGCCGCGTCGCCGGCGAACGCCCAGCCGATGCCGAAGGCGGCGACGATCAGACCCCCAAGCACAGGGCCTCCGATCACTGACGCCTGCGCCGTCACATTGAGCAGGGCGTTGCCTGGCTCGAGCTCGTGGTCGGCGACCACTTTGGGCAGGATCGACTGGCGCGCGGGGTAGAAGAACGCGTCGACGATCCCGAACACTGCCGCGATCCCGTACACCTCCCACAGCTGGACACGACCAGTGAGCACGAGGAGCGCCAGTGGACCGACGAACACGGCGCGAAGCGCCATCGACGCGAGCATCGTCAGACGGGGACTGAACCGGTCGGCTGACGCACCTCCGACCACCATCAAGGCGGCCCTGGGCAACGCCTGGACCACAAGCACCGTGCCCAGCGCAAGACTGGACCCTGTCAGCTGCAGGACGAGCCAGGCCACAGCGATGTAGCTGAAGAAATCGCCGAAGAGCGACAGCGTTGTGCCGCCCCAGAGGAGCCGGAATGGATTCGACGCGAAGACTGTCCACGGCTTCCGCCCGGCGACCGGCGTCGCACGAGTCGACTCGATGACCTCTTCTGCTGTTTGCATGGCTAGCGAAGCTCTCGCCGAGCCCTCCCGCTGGGGTCGATGCGGTCGATGAGAACTTTCAGGTAGAGACGCATGAGGCCGGCCCGTGAGTGTCGGCGCTGGAAACGAAGCCTGTCCTGCGCCACCTGCGCCCGCTGCTCAGCCTGATGCCGCATGACTTCTTCGTACGGGTCGGAAAACGGGTTCATCGTCAAACCTCCTTGGTCTCGAGGCGCCGCATCGCCTCGTCGATGTCGATCTCGCCGCGCGCAACCTGCTCCATCAGCTCGACGCGGGACTGCGCGGGCGGGGCGGCAGGCCGATCGATGCCGAGCTTCCCGAGCAGGGTGTCGAAACGCGCGCGAGCAGTGGGATAGCTCACGCCCAGGTGTCGCTCGAGGTCCTTCATGTTTCCGCGCGATGCGAGGAACACCCGCAGCACCTCCCGGTCCTCGTCCGACAGCACGCAGAACTCGCACTGCGTGAATGCCCCCGACAGCTCTGTTTCGCATGACGGGCACGAGAGCCTGGTCAGGGCGAGGCGCGAGGTGCACACCGGGCAGTTGGACGGCGGCCGTCGCGTGGTGGTGCGCGCCATCAGCCGACGCTCAACTTGACGTCGCCCATGGTGCAGCTGATCTCCAGCGTGCCCGCACCACCACCGACGACCTGATCCTTGGTGCCCTCGATGTCGACCTTGCCCAGCGTCGTGTGGGCGGTGATGCGGACGCTGGAGGTCCTATCGAGATTTACCTTCACCTCGCCCATCTGGCAGCGGATGGTGCTCATACCGCTGTCAAGGCGGCCACTGGCCTCGAGGTTGCCGGCCGAGACGGAGAGGTTGACGGGCGCGGCGAACCCTTCGACGATGCAGTTGCCGGCCTGGACGTCGCTCGTCACCGGGCCCTTGACGCCGTCGATGTGGAGATTGCCGGCCTGCACTCGCGTGCGCAGCGCCAGCGCCGGGTTCATCCGCACGACCAGCCGGTTGTTGTGGGTGTCAAAGCCCGGAATGGAGATGCGCGAGCGGTTGAACTCGAAGGTTGTGTCTCCGGTCAGGAGCGACTGATCGATGACCATCGTGTCTCCTTCCTGGCGGGCGCGGTGCGGCCCATCCGCCACCGCTGTCGCGACGCCGGGGTCCCCGATGACCTCGGCGTTGCCGAAACGGGTGTTGACCGTCACCTGGCGGATGCCGCTCATTGGCGCCGGGGCGGGGGCGGGGACTTCGGTCGACGTCTCCGACTCGAGGGCTTGCAGGCGGACGGCTCCCTCCTCAGCGGAGATCGTCCCCGCCGCCACCTGGTTCAAGATTTCACGCTGCAGGTCTTTCATGTAACAAATTAGAAGGCAAGCTTTGCTACTTTGTCAAGTTTCGCCGTGAAAATGTCATCCGGCCGGGTCGGATAGGCTTGTCCGACAAGAGTGGGCACACTGGTTGGGGTCGTGGCGGACACGCACTGCCCGGAGTTCATCGAGCGGCTGCCGGACCAGCTGTTCGAGGCCCTGCAGGGGGCGCAGCTGATCCTTCATGCCGGCGACGTCAACGGCTCGTCGACGCTGGACGAGCTCGGGCGCATCGCGCCGGTAGAAGCCGTGCGCGGCGACCACGACCGGTCGCTGACATCGCTCCCGGAGGTGCGTGAGCTGAACATCGAAGGGAAGCGGGTCGTGCTCGTGCACGGCAATCGTTCCCGCTGGACCGAAGAGCCGCAGACCTTGCTGTGGACGCTCAGCCTCGGCTTCTTCCGCCCGCACCAGGATCTTCCGCGCAGCCTGCGGCGCAGGTTTCCCGATGCCGACGTGATTGTGTTCGGTCACACGCACTGGCGCTGCACGCAGATAGTCGACGGCGCGCTGCTGTTCAATCCCGGCGGCGTGCATCAGTGGACCCACGCAGCCACAACGCGCCGCCTCACCCAGAATCCCGGCTGGTTCGAGTGGTGCTGGCTCCAGCTCGCGCGGCATCTGCGCCGGATCGATCGTCCGTCGGTCGGCATCCTCGAGATCGACCCGGTGGGGGGCGTCCAGCCGAAGATCATCGACCTGTAGCCTTCTGTCCGTGGTGAGCTACCGGTCCGCCTCGATCGAAGACGCCGAGCTCGTGGCGGACCTCATGACGGCCTCCTATCCAGCGATGGCGGTGGACCCTGTCCTCCAGCGGCTTCGCATGGAGAATCCCCGCAGAGGCTTCGCGCACGGCCGGTTCATCGGCGAGATGAACGGCAAGCCGATCGCCTTCCTCGGCTGGATTCACGGCCCGTGGCCGGATGTGCCGGACAGGCACTGCGAGGTCCAGGTCTCGCTCGACCGCAGCTCGCTGGACCGCGCGCTGTACGAGTCGATGTGGAGCTGGATCAGCGAACGGGCCATCGCCGAGGGCAGCGCGTTGCTCCTCGCCTACGCGGCCGAGGACGAGACCGAGTCACTGGCGGCGCTGGCCGCGATTGGTTTCGAGCGCAAACGCGCCGAGAAGGTGTGGCAGCTCGATTTGAAGACGCAAGGCCCGCGGCTCGTTGCCGAGGCGCGGGAGGCAAGGCGAAAAATGACCGCGGCCCGAATCGAGCTCGAGCCACTTGCGTCATGGGACGACCCTGACAAGAGCCGCAAGCTTCACGAGCTGAACGAGCGGACGATCCAGGACGTGCCGCACTCGCTGCCCATCGTCCCGGAGGCTTACGAGGATTTCGTCACGCGGCTCAACTGGCCCGACCGGCCGCACGACCGGTTCTGGATCGCGCGGGATGGCGACCGACCGGTGGCGCTGTCCTTCCTCAGGTTTCCGCCTGTTCGCGGCACGGTCTGGACCGGCTACACGTGCACCGACTCGCAGTACCGCGGGCGCGGCATCGCGCGAGCGGTGAAGCTGCAGGGCCTTGCCCAGGCGGTCGCGCTCGGCATTCCTGTGGTGTGCACCGACAACGATTCCGAGAACGCTCCGATGCTTCACATCAACGAAGAGCTGGGCTACGTTCGCCGCCCCGGGTTCATCGAACATCACATGCGGGTAAAACTCCAGGGTGCCTAAGACCAAGGACTTCTACGAGATCCTGGGCGTGCCGCGGACCGCGACGCAGAAGGACATCTCCTCCGCGTTCCGCAAGCTCGCCCGCAAGTACCATCCCGACCTGAACAAGGACAACAAGGAGGCGGAGGCGCGCTTCAAGGAGATCTCCGAAGCGCACGAGGTTCTGTCCGACTCCAAGAAGCGAAGCCTGTACGACGAGTTCGGCGAGAATTGGGCCTCGGCTCAGGCCGCGGGCGTGCAGCCGGGGCAAGGCGGTCCGTTCCGGACGAACTCCGGACGCGGTGGACCGAGGGTCGAGTACCGCACCGTTTCGCCCGAGGACGTCGAGGACCTGTTTGGAGAGGGGGCCGGCTTCGGCGACATCTTCGGCTCGATCTTCAGCAACGCGCGGACGCGGCCGCGGCCGCAACCAATCGATGTTGAAGCGCCAATCACCGTCAGCCTGAGCGAGGTGTACAGGGGCACTAGCCGCACGGTCGAGCTTCCCGGCGGGCGCCGCGTCGAGGTCAAGGTCCCGGCCGGAGTCAAGGAAGGCACCGTGCTTCGCGTGCCGGGCTTGCGAGCGACGGTGCAGGTCGCGCCCGACCCGATCTTTGTGCGCGAGGGACAAGACGTCCGCGTCGTAGTGCCCGTGCCGCTGCACGTCGCGCTCGCGGGTGGCGAGGTCTCGGCGCCGACGTTGAAAGGAGGCCAGGTGAAGTTCAACGTGCCGCCCGAGACTCAGAACGCCACCAAGATTCGGCTCCGAGGTCTCGGTCTGCCGGATCCCAAAGGTGGAGCGACGGGAGACATGTATGCGGAGGTGCGCGTTCAGCTGCCGGTGCCGATGGACGAGCGGACGCGCAAGTGGGCGGCAGAGCAACCGATCTGACCCAAGCCATCAGCAAGCGACTGCTGCTGCCGCTCGTCTTCATCTCCGGCATGGCGTCGTTGGGTGTCGAGTTCGGCGCCGCGCGCCTGCTGGCACCGTACTTCGGCACCAGCCTTTACGTGTGGGGGGTTCTAATCGGCCTCATCCTCATCTATCTCTCCGCCGGTTACGTGATCGGCGGCCGGCTCGCCGACCGGTACCCGCGCGAGGAGGTGCTGTACCAGATCACTGCATGGGCCGGGCTGTGGATCGGCATCATCCCGCTCGTCAGCTACCCGATCCTGCTGCTCTCCCAGCAGGGCTTCAAGGAGCTGAGCGTCGGCCTTGTGGCCGGGACTCTCTTCGCGGTCGTGATCCTGTTCGCAGCGCCCGTGATCTTGCTCGGCTGCGTCAGTCCTTTTGCGATCCGCCTTCTCCTCCGCGACGTCGAGACCGGCGGCAACACAGCGGGCCGCGTCTACGCGCTGTCAACGGCAGGGAGCATCCTGGGCACGTTCCTTCCGGTTTTCTGGTTCATCCCGAGCTACGGCACGCGCCCGACGCTCGAGGGGTTTGGGCTCGTCCTCGTCGCCGTGTCAGTGGCCGCTCTGTGGCCCTGGCCGCGGCGCCGCTTCTACGCAGCTTTCGCGGCGGCGGTGATCATCGCTTGGATCTTCCTGCCGTCGGGGATCAAACCGCCGCAGGTCGGGCAGCTCGTCTATGAGAAGGAGTCCGCGTACCACTACATCCAGGTCGTGCGCGACGGGAGCAAGACCGAGCTGATCCTCAACGAGGGCGAGGCGATTCATTCGATATATGACCCTGAGAACCTCCTGACTGGCGGGCCCTGGGACTACATGCTGGTCGCGAGCTCGTTCCATCCGGCGGAGCCGGCCGAGGCCCCGCCCCGCGACGTTGCGATCCTCGGCCTGGCCGGAGGCACCGCGGCCCGGCAGTACACCGCCGCGTACGGAACGGGGGTCCAGATCACCGGGGTCGAGATCGACCCCGACATCCTGGACGTGGCCCATCGCTATTTCCATCTTGATGAGCCCAACGTGCACGCAGTCGTGGCCGACGCGCGCTACTGGCTCGACACTCAGGCAGGGCAGTACGACGTGGTTGTGATGGACGCGTACCGCCAGCCGTACATACCGTTCCACCTGACGACACGCGAGTTCTTCAGCGAGGTGAAGAGCCACCTTCGTCCGGGCGGTGTCGCGGTGGTGAACGCCGGGCGCACGGCGACTGACTACCGCCTGGTCGACGCGATCGCGAGCACGATGGCCCCTGTCTATACGAATGTCTTTCTGGTCGACGTGCCGGCGTTCAACAACACGCTGGTCTACGGCACGACCGAGCCGGTGACGATCGAGGACGTGGAGCACAACCTCGCGCTGGTCAATGAACCCGTCGCGCAGGATGTCGCGAGGAGCGTGCTCAATGACGGGCGGTTACGGGTCTCGCCGTATCACGACCAGGTCTTCACCGACGACCTGGCGCCGGTCGAGCGGCTGATCGACGAGATCATCTTCAGCTACGTGACGGGTCGCTGAGGGCTCCCTTGACCTGCTCGCCGGCGAGCTGCTGATTCGACTCCAAGCACAACAGCCTTACTCGCCCTGTGGCGACAACTCGGTCTTCTTCGTCGATCACGCGTGCCTGCCACACCTGTGTCTGGCGGCCCCGGGTGACTGGGGTCGCGACCGCGCGCAGCTTCGCGCCGGCGCGAACCGCGCGAATGAAGCTGGTGCTGTTCTCGAGCCCCACCACGTGCTGGCCTCGTTCGCGAGCGTAAAGATAAGCGCCCATCGACGAGAGGGTCTCGATGATCCCGCAGTGGACGCCGCCGTGGACGATCCCGTAGCCCTGCAGGTGCTGCTGCCCGATGGTGAGCTCGCACCGCACCTCGTCTTTCGTTGCGTGGGTGATGGTAATGCCCA
This sequence comes from Candidatus Dormiibacterota bacterium, assembly GCA_035280145.1. Lineage (GTDB taxonomy): Bacteria > Chloroflexota > Dormibacteria > Dormibacterales > Dormibacteraceae > 40CM-4-65-16. The sequence goes on from DATEGL010000178.1 coordinate 7,295, forward strand.
TCGCACTGACCCATCCTTCGGGAATCGCATTCAGCTGTACGGAGAATTCCTCGGCCATGAATGCACATCGTAGTGGCGGAAAAAATTGAGAGCCCGGACGTTTCCGGGCTCTCGGTCGTTCGTTCGCAGTGCTACCGCCTCCGACTCCAGGAGCCGGATTCGGACGTGGAAGCTCTAGAGGCTAGAAGCTACCCTCCTCCCGAGCTCCCGGCTGGCAAACGAGGCGGCTGGCACCACGACTCGGTTTATCCAAAGCTCCGCCTCACCTCCTTTGCCCAACGGGCGTTGAACTTCGTCCGACATAGTACCGAATAAACTCTTGCCTCGATGCCCCGTCGGTATGTTGCGGTGTGCGGCGCGTCGGAAGCGACGCAGTCTCAGCTCGACGCGGCCCGTGAGGTTGGCAAGCTCCTCGCCCGCAACGGCGCCGTCGTGATCAATGGTGGTTACGGCGGCGTCATGGCCGCCGTCAGCGAGGGCGCATCGAGCGAAGGCGGGACCGTGGTCGGCATCCTGCCGGAAAACGTTCGCGATGGCGCCAACCCTCACCTCACCATCGCGCTCCCCACCGGGCTTGGTCAGATACGCAACGCGCTCATCGTCACTGCAGCGGACAGCGTGATCGCGATCGGCCAGGGCTGGGGCACGCTCAGCGAGATCGCATTCGCCCGCAAGCTTGGTCGCCCGGTCTATGCACTCGATACGTGGGACGTGAAGGGTCTCGAGGGCGTCGCGAGCCCTGCGGAAGCGGTGAGGCGAGCTCTTGAAACGAATTAAGAAACGCATCGCCCAGAAACCCGACGGCCGTTACCTGATCTATTACGAAAAGAAAGGTGCGCCCGCCGCGCGCGCAGCGGACTCCTAGCGTTGTCGGAGCTTCGCTGGAATCCGCTGCTCGAAGAGTGGGTCACGGTCGCGCCGTGGCGCCAGGACCGCACGTACCACCCGCCCGCCGAGCACTGCCCGCTGTGTCCAACTCGCCCAGGCAAGCAGGAGACCGAGATCCCGGAGCCTGACTACTACATCGCCGTATTCGAGAATCGGTTTCCCTCGTACACCGGCGACCAGGGGCGCGCCGAGGTGGTTTGCTACACGCCCGTCCACGATTCGTCACTCGGAGAGCAGAGCGTCGAGCACATCCAGGACCTGATCGAGGTCTGGCGCGACCGTACTCGGGAGCTGGGGCGCCTGCCCAACGTGCGCTACGTCTACGTCTTCGAAAATCGCGGCGAGGAGATCGGGGTCACGCTGAGCCATCCGCACGGACAGATCTACGCATATCCCTTCGTGCCTCCAGTGCTCCAGCGTGAGCTCGCCGCCGAGTCAAGGCACATGCGCAAGACCGGTCGGTGTCTTTACTGCGACGTGATCGAAGGGGAACAGGATGGCGTTCGCACGGTGCTGCGCGACGAGCGGTTCATCGCATTCGTGCCGCCGTTCGCGCGCTGGCCGTACGAGGTTCACCTCGCGCCGATCAACCACCGCGGAGGCCTAATCGATCTGGACGAGCAGGACGACGAATCATTCGCTCGGACTCTGAAAGGCTTGCTGCTGAAGTACGACCGCCTGTTCAACAAGCCGCTGCCTTACGTGATGGCGATGCACCAGAGTCCACCCGGTCGCGGCGTACGGCACCATCACTTTCACGTCGAGTTCTATCCGCCGAACCGAACGAAGGACAAGCTGAAATACCTGGCCGGATCTGAGCTAGGCGCCGGCGCTTTCATCCTCGACGCGCGGGCCGAAGATACCGCCTCGGAGCTTCGTGGCATCGAAGTCTGAGTGGCAGGGGCGGGCGCCCGGCCGGGTCAATCTGATCGGCGAGCACGTTGATTACCTCGGCGGAATGGTGCTGCCGGCGGCGGTGGATCGCTTCACTGAGGTCAGCGGTCATGCAGCCGAGGATTGGTCGGTCGAAAGCAACGTCTCCGGAGGCCTGGCATATGCGAGGGCGATCGGCGAGGAGCTCGGCGTGGGCACCCAGGCGGTGCATGTCGAGTCCGAGGTTCCGCCCAACGCGGGCATCAGCTCCTCGGCCGCGCTGCTGGTGGCGCTCGCAGTCGGGCTGAAACCGGACATGGATGGCAAGGAGGCGGCCCTCGCCTGCCAGCGCGCGGAGCAGAAGGCGACCGGTGTGCAGGTCGGCGTGATGGACCAGTTCGCCTCGGCCCTCGGGCGGCGAGGCTGCGCGCTCCTGCTCGATTGCGCCACGCTTGAGTACCAGGTGGTCCCGTTTCCCGACGAGATCGCGATCGCGGTCATCGACTCCGGCGAGCATCGGTCTCTGGCTTCGACGCCGTACAACCAGCGGCGGCGC